>JBMCIU010000110.1:0-6092 GCA_048616755.1 Verrucomicrobiota bacterium | reverse complement strand
CAGCCCGCAAATCGTTACTTACGGGCAACCCAGGGTCACGGGACCCTGGGCTGTGATTGGACCGGGGCGTTGCCCCGAGAATCCAATTCGTGATCCGTCGGCGGGAGTGGACATTCCGCTTCGGCATAGTAAATTACCGTTTTTTGACCTGCAAATAGAAATAACGCGGCGCTCCAAGGCGAGAGCCGCCCAGCGGCGAGGAGTCGAGAATGCCGAACACAGTGCTTGTTGGACTGCAATGGGGGGACGAGGGCAAAGGAAAGATTATTGATGTCCTCACCGAAGATGCTGACGTGGTGGTTCGTTTTCAGGGCGGCAACAATGCCGGGCACACCGTGAAGATCGACGACAAGCAGTATGTTCTGCACCTGATCCCGTCCGGTATTTTGCGCAAAGACGCCTTGTGCGTGATTGGCAACGGGGTGGTCGTCAATCCCGTCGCATTGGACAAGTCGATGCGCGAGCTTGCCGAGCAGGAGGGCGTTCGCTTCCAGGAACGCCTGCAGATCAGCGACCGCTGTCAAATGGTTTTCTCCTATCATTCCATGCTCGACGGCTTGATGGAGCGAGAGCTGGGGGACAGTAAAATCGGAACAACCAAACGCGGTATCGGGCCGGCGTACGCGGACAAGGTCAATCGCGTTGGCATACGCGCTTCCCAGCTCAAGGATCTGGACCGGTTGGAGAAGAGTTTTCGCAGCCGCGCCGAGTTCCACAACCGCATTCTGCAGGATGCCGGCAGAGAAGATCCCTTGGACATTGATGCGGAATGGAAAGTTTTGCGTGATGTGGCGCAGCGCCTGGCGCCCATGGTAACGGACACGGTGCTCACGCTCAACAATGCTGTCGCCGAGGGAAAAAGCATTCTTTTTGAGGGAGCGCAGGGGACATGGCTGGACGTGGATTTCGGCACCTACCCGTTTGTGACCAGCAGCAATACCACCACCGGCGGCGCATGCGCCGGAACGGGCGTGCCCCCGCAGCGCATCGATCAAGTCGTCGGTGTAATGAAGGCCTACACCACCCGTGTCGGCGCAGGACCATTTCCCACCGAGCTGGATAACCAGGACGGCAAGCGTATCCGCGAAAAGGGCGGTGAATTCGGCGCCACGACCGGTCGACCGCGCCGATGCGGTTGGTTCGATGCCGTCGCCACGCGCTACGCCGCCATGCTCAACGGCGTCGGCCGCGGCTTGGCCGTGACCAAACTGGATGTCCTCGACCAGTTCGAGACCGTTCGGGTTTGCACCGCCTACGAGCTGGACGGCCAGATTCTCGAGCAAATGCCGTCGGACAGCGATGACCTCAGCCGCGTCGTTCCCGTCTACGAAGATCATCCGGGATGGATGACGCCCACGACCGAAGCGCGTTGCTGGGACGATCTTCCGGAAGCCGCTCGCGCCTATCTCCTGCGACTGCAGGAGCTGGTCGACGCGAAGATGCGGATCATTTCCGTCGGCCCCGCCCGCTCGCAGACTTTTTTCCTCGACAACTAGGACAAGGTGTCTGCAGATGAAGTCCTCGCCTCCCGCAGAACCCAAGGTGCCGCGGCACGTGGCGGTTATCATGGACGGCAACGGACGGTGGGCCCGCCAACACGGCAAGCCGCATTTGGCGGGGCACCGAGCGGGGGCGGAAACCGTGCGCCGACTGGTGGAGGTTTGCGGCGACAGCGATATTCAGTATTTGACACTCTATGCGTTCAGCACCGAAAATTGGTCCCGGCCCCCCGCGGAGGTCAAGGGATTAATGACGCTGCTCGACGAGTTTTTGCGTCGACGTACCGACGACCTGCACAAAAACAAAATTTGCTTGAATGTGATTGGCGACATGGAGCGGCTGCCGTCCGAAGTGCGGGGTACCCTCGACCGGGTTACGGAGGACACGCGCGCGTATGGGCAAGGGACGCTAACGCTTGCGTTGAGCTACGGATCGCGCGACGAAATCACCAAGGCTGTACGCGCCATTGCCGAGAAGGTGCGGAACGGCAGCCTCGATCCGGATTTGATTTCCGAACAGACGGTCGCCGCTCATCTCTACACCGCCGATCTGCCGGATCCGGACTTGCTCATCCGCACCGCGGGAGAATATCGCTTGAGCAACTTTTTGCTCTGGCAGCTTTCGTACGCCGAGTTTTGGGTTACCCCCACGCTGTGGCCGGATTTTTCCAAGGAGGAGTTCCTGCAGGCGCTCCGGGACTACGGCAATCGTCAGCGTAGATTTGGAGGGCGTCCATGCTCGAACACCGATTGATCAGCGCGGTTCGCCTGGCCATCCCGGTCGCGTTCGCCTTTCTGGTGCCGGGTTGGGCGGGCGGCGTGTTGTTTCTCGCTATCTGCGCTTGGGCGATCGTGACCATGGTCGACGAGTTTTTCAACTTGGTTGAACCGTTCGCAGGCACCGGATACCGCCGTTTTACCGCCGCCTACGCCTTTCTTTGGGTGGTCGCCATTGCCTTGCCTCAGCTTGTGGAGATTCCCGGCAACCTGCACGTGGTATCCGCAGATGTCGCCGGCCTACTCGGATTTCTGCTGCTGGGGTTTGTTCGCACGCTGCTGTCGCGGCGGGAATTCAAGGAAAAGGTGCGGCGGCTGTTTTTGTCGCTGGCCTGTTTGATTTGCCTGATTTGGCCGCTCAGTTTCATTCCTCGGTTGTTTTTTTCCTCGGGAATCGAGTATTCGGGCCGGTTTTTGGCGCTGTTTGCCGTCGTGGTGACCAAATGCACCGATGTCGGCGCCTTCACTGTGGGGAGTCTCACCGCGCGCTTGCCGCAGGGCAACCAAAAAATCATTCCGCACGTCAGTCCCAACAAGAGCTGGGAAGGGTTTGTCGGCGGCATTGTCGCCGGCATCGCGGCCGCGACCGCGATCTATATGCTGTTTAAATCGCATTTGACTCTCAACGGCGTGCCTGCCGTGACCTTGACCAGCGCTTGCGTGTTTGGGGCCGTTGCCGGCGTGCTCGGATTTGTGGGCGACATCTGCGAGTCCATGTTCAAGCGTGCGGGCGATGCGAAGGACTCGGGCGACATCCCCGGCCTTGGCGGGCTTTTGGACGTGGTCGACAGCCTGATTCTCGCCGTCCCCGCCGCTTAC
The DNA here is from genome assembly GCA_048616755.1 of Verrucomicrobiota bacterium. Taxonomy (GTDB): domain Bacteria; phylum Verrucomicrobiota; class Lentisphaeria; order Oligosphaerales; family CAZSBQ01; genus CAZSBQ01. Next base: position 2,997 of record JBMCIU010000110.1, on the reverse strand, counting down.
ATTCTCTTCCGCATTGTCGCCGGCCAATAGCCGGATCCAGCCGGTCTGCCCAGGAAGCAGGACGGGCGTCTGGGGTAGGCGCGCCGAACTCAACACAGCCGATGCAACCGGTTAGGGGGCAGAATTAAAAATGTCGACTTGCATTCTCTGCATGCATTTAGTATACTTAAATACAGATCGTTCGCGATAGGTTGGTTACGCGGAAAATATACCAACGGCACAAGATGGCCGCGATGCCTGGTTCCGGGCGTTGGAAACCCGAAGGGATGTCGTCGACTGGCTTGGAGTTGGTGCATGCAACAGGAGAACGTCATGACTACTTTTACAAACAATGGCTGGAGCAATGGACAAGATTCGTTTCGCAGGTTCACATTAATCGAGCTTTTGGTGGTGATTGCGATCATCGCAATTTTGGCGGCCATGCTGTTGCCGTCGCTGCAGCGTGCCCGGGAGTCCGCCCGTTCGGCCGTCTGCCTCAACAATCAGAAGCAGATCGGGGTTGCGTTTGAATTATTCGCGGGTGATCATGACGGATACATGCCGAATGACGAGGAGTTTTGCCACGGTGAGGCAACCGGTCACGACGGTAGGTCCAACCGCTTGCACAATGTTCAATTTTGGCCTCGAATCTATACCTACTTTCAGAGCGGCCCTGAATATCAGCCGGCCAGTCAGGACTTCATTTTCAGTCAACTGCGAGACAAAGTAGAGCTTTTTCAGTGTCCGTCCAACGACAACCCCACGGGAGGCGGATGGTATTGGGGGTATGGCTGGGGAGGTTCGGATTACAGTATGCCAGTGACTCAAACCAGCGTATCGTCGGGCGGCAACTGGCGGGACGCGATGAAGAGGGCCAACTATCGGCTCGACCGATTGCCCACCAGCCATGCCATGTTGGTGGATGTACATCCCTACGTCTCGACCGGGCAAACCTGGAAATGTTTTAATGATCTGAGTTACAGCAATTCCCATCACGTACTCGACGGCGGCAACATGTTCATTAAAGGGGACGGACAATTCAACAATCAACCTGACGACCAATTAAATCAGACGGTTGGCGACATGCACAACCAGGGGGCGAATTTTCTCTTCCCCGACGGTAGTGCCCAGCGATTTTCCCGCAACGCCTACTACCCGCATTATCCCACGGACTGGGACTTGCGCCTTGACCGCGGCGCCTTGCAGTGATTCGGCCGGCTCATGTATGGTCGCGTGCGTGCGTTGGCGCCGTCACTGGAATTGGACGATTAGTGCCAGTAGCACGAGGGTGGAGTCTTCGTCTGCGGCGATGGCGTGTCCCGCGCCGTTGCCGGTGAGGATGGTGTCGCCGGCTTGGATGGGTCGGTCCGTGCCTGCATCGTTGACGGTGCCCTTGCCGCTGATGATGTGGAAGATTTCCTCTTCATCGTCATGGACATGGAATCCGATGCTGCACTTTGGCCCCAGGGTCAGGCGCGCGCACAATCGCGTCGCGCTTTTCAGTTCCTCTTTTGTGCAGAGGTACTCGATCAGCACGCTGCCGTTTCCGCCGCGCATGTTTTCCCGCGTTTCTCGGGGATAGCTTCCATCGTTTCGAATCATGGTTTCCTCCGTGCGTTGTTTTTGGTTTAGGTCAGGTAGGGGTTGGTTTCGCGTTCCTGTCCGATAGTGGTTTGGGGACCGTGTCCCGGATAGACGGTGGTTGTGTCGGGTAGAGTCAGCAGTTGAGTTTGGATGGATTGGAGGAGCTGATTGAAGTCGGCGCCTGGCAGATCGGCCCGTCCCACCGAGCCGCGGAACAGTGTATCGCCGCTAAAGAGCGCGTATTCGTCCTCGAAGTGGTAGCATGCGCCGCCGGGGGAATGGCCGGGGCAGGGCAGGACGCGAATTTGCCAGGGCAGGTCGTCGGGGAGGTCCGCAGTGGTCTCGGGAAGGTTTTCGCAGGGCGGCAGCCACGGCGGAACCGTGTTGGCCGGGCTGCGGTAGAGGGGAATTTCATTGGGATGCATAACAACTGGAACCTTAAACGTTTGCGCGAGGTCCCCGACGCCGGTGATGTGGTCCACATGGCCGTGCGTGAGCAGGATCGCCCGCACGGCGATGCCCAAATCTCGGCATTGTGCTGCGATGCGGTCGGCTTCGTCGCCGGGATCAATGACCAGTCCCGTGCCGCCTTCGCGGTCGAATACGATATAGCAGTTGACCTCCAAAAGGCCAACTTCGAGACAATCGATGCGGAAAGACATGGAAGTTTCTCCAAAATCGGCTACGGTGTGGGTGTGTGCGGGCAACACCGTAGCGTCAAACACGACGGCTGCCACCCCGACTTGGCAAAAAAAATCCAGAAACAGGAGAACAACAATGGCTTTTACTCTTGACATTGGCAACAAAGCACCGGATTTTCAGCTGCCTGCAACCGACGGCAAAACCTACAGCCTCAAGGATTTCGAGGATGCCGATGTGCTCGTGATTTTCTTCACCTGCAATCACTGTCCTTTTGTTATCGGATCGGATGAGGTGACTCGCCAAACCGCCGAAAAATTCGCGCCAAAGGGAGTTCGCTTTGTCGGCATCAATTCAAACAGCGAAAACACCTATGCCGAAGATTCGTTCGATCACATGGTCGAGCGCATGAACCAGCATCGGTTCCCTTGGGTATACCTGCGCGACCAGTCGCAGGATGTCGCACGGACCTACGGCGCTCTGCGGACTCCGCATTTCTTCGTTTTCGACAAGGACCGGAAGCTGGTATACACCGGTCGGGGCGTCGATAATCCGCGGGATGCCGAACACGCCACGGTCAATGATCTGGACCGCGCGCTTGAAGAAATCACCAGCGGGAACCCCGTCAGCGAGCCCGTCACCAATCCCATCGGGTGCAACGTAAAGTGGGAGGGCAAAGACGCCCACTGGATGCCCCCCGAAGCCTGTGACCTGGCCTGACGGGCTTGGCGAGAATTTTATAAGTAGAGGGCGGCGCCCCCGACGCCCGGCGGGTGACTGGGCGCGGAGGCCGCG
>JBMCIU010000109.1:0-6124 GCA_048616755.1 Verrucomicrobiota bacterium | reverse complement strand
ATCCTGGATATCGGCCAGTTAAACACGGTACTGCATGCCCTGCGCACGTCCGAGGGCGCAACTCAGCTGTCCAATCCCAAGGTGATTGTCGCCAGCGACGAACAGGCGACGATTCACATTGGCGACCAGACCCCAATTGTAAAAAGCACCACCGAGGGCGAAACCGGGATACGCTCCAGCGAGCTGGACGGGGATTTCGGCGGCGAGATGGTCGAGTCAGCCGCTTTAACCGAGGGCGACGATGGTCAATTGCGGCGCTACACCACGCCCAAGGGATATTTGGATCTGGGGACTAAGCTTTCGGTGTCGCCCTCGGTCAAGACCGAAGATGAAGTGTACATCAAAGTGATGCCTGAACTGGTCACGATCACCGGCTTTGAGTCTACGGCGTCCGGGGACCGGTACCCGCAGCTGTTCTCCACGCGCGTCAATACCGAGTTCACGATCAAAAGCGGCCAAACCATTGCCATCGGCGGGCTGGTCAACGAGCGCGAGCGCGACAGCGAATCCAAAGTTCCCGTACTGGGCGACATCCCACTTCTAGGCCGCGCGTTTCGCTACAACTCGACCAACATGACAAAAACCGAGACGATCATTTTCCTGACGGTAAAGATCATCCCCAGCGAGCAGTTGCTGACCACTTCCGGGATTCCCGTCCGCGCGCACATGGTGCAACCCCAACTCGACCGAATACGCAGCGAGGACGCGCAGGGTGCCGAATACAACGAAGAGCGCGCGCGTGAACGCATGCAAAAAACAATCCAAGAAGCCGAAGACCGCAACTGGTCGCTCGAAAAACTGCGCAAAAAACTGAAGGACCTGGCATCCGAAGACGGAACCGACGACAGTCCGGACCAAGATGAATTTGATATTGAGGAAACCGAGAATAAGTTCATTAAACAAGCGGAATATCCGTATAAATCTCCAAAGGACAGCTCGCAAAACGACACCAAAGGCGAACCCGAAGCCGATATAAGCGAAGATCCCGCGGACGACAAGCCCGAAGAGGAGCGCGAGGAAACATCGACGGACGAGCCGGGACCAGACGACAACCCCGACGAGGATGCTGATCCGCAGAACTGACAATTCCCTGCCGGGCGGAATTTGATTGACTAGACCTGCCCCTTCCAATAAACGCTGTTTTGAATCGAAAGAAAAGTGTGTGTGCGGAAACGCCAACTGGAGGATAAGAACAATGAAATGCCACCCCCACCCACAACCCCGAAAAGGGCGTTTTACGCCAAGATTGTTGTCGCTGCTGGTGAGCGCAACCATGCTGGCGTGCACCTGCCTTGGCGCCGACGGAACGTTTACGCCGGCCAGCGAGTCGGACGCTCGGACTGTGGCGGCAAATTGGCTTTCCGAACAACTGGAAGGCTCGGCGGCCCTGCCCGAGATTGCCGGGGTGTCCCCGTTGTTTGACCAAGAGCGTGCCAATCAGCTCGCTTGGCTTGTCGACCTGTCCCCCGAGGGGTATGTTCTTCTGCCCGTCTATCGTGAACTTTCCCCCTTGGCAGGCTACAGTTTGGAGGCGGATCTGGATGTGCTCGGCACGGACCCTGCGACGAATTGGTTTCGCGCGAATCTGAGCGCGTCCATCCGGCAAATGGAGGCAATGCGCAATCATGCCGAAGCTCGCGAGCGATTCAGCTCCAACCGCGCGCTTTGGGATCACTGGTTGAACCTGGGCCAGCGCGCCGAGGTGCAGGGCGCCCCCGTGATTGAATTCGTGTATCGAGAATCGCTGCTCAACGACCACGTCTACTCCGGGATGTCGGCCGACGGCGAAGATACCCCCCCGGATTATCCCGGCGAGTACCAAAAACCGCTCAACTGGCACAGCGGACACCCCTACAATCGCAAGGCGCCCGTTGTTCAAACCACCCCCGAAGAAATTTGGGTGGATATGGACGACACCGGAACCTATACCGAAACAGACGAAGGCAACGACCTGAAGGCCTACGACGCGGATGCCTCTTGGGATACCTCGGCTGATCCGCCGGAGACGGGGTTCCAAACAGGCCTCTACTTCTTCGACGATGACAGCGACGGCCTTTACTCCCACGGCCCCGTCGACGACGACGGCTACATTATCTCGGGGGGCGAGTGGATTTGGCGGGACGAAAACGGCGACGAAATTTATACCTATGGTATCGACCAGCCCATCAAGCCCGCCATCAGTGAAGCCAACCAAAGCGATTGGAAGGACCGTGATGAACAAAAGGGCGCACAGGGGAATTTGTATTACACCTCAACGATCAGCGACGGGCGTTACACCTTTACTGAAGCGCATACTCGCCCCGGCGGCTATGCCACGGCTATGGCTATGATGACGCGCTATTGGGAATGGCCCGACGTCGGTTTAGGGGAGCACTCCTACGACTGGGCATATCGAGAGGGCGCCGATGAAGATCTTTACGTGGAACTATCGGCCAATTTCGAGCATGCCTACAATTGGCCGCGCATGCCGTTGAACTCGCTCGCATCCTACAGCCTCGCGGAGCAGAACAACGTCGCCCAACTCCTCTACGATGTCGGCGTAGCTCTCGAAGTGGATTTTCAACTGGCCACCCCGGCCGTTGAGCTTTCCCAGGAAAACTTGGAACGTTTTGCCCATCACTTCCGCTACAATCGCCACGCGATCCGGGTATTGGAGCGAGCCAACATCGAAGGCGACGACGCATGGTTTGCGGAGATCGCGGAAGAAATCGACGCCAAACGCCCCGTTGCCATTCAAGCGTTCGCGGGCGGCGACACCTTCGTCAACACAATCATTGACGGCTACCTCAAGTCAACCGGGTATACCGATGATACCAACCCGGACTCCGCCAATACCAATATGTACCTGGTACGCTGCATTATCGGCGGCTCTCCCCACTGGTGGGGATTGGGCAATATTGGCGGCATCCCCCATGACGAACCGGAGGATGCAATGAGCGACCTAATCAACCAAAAAGCAACCGTTGGCATCATCCCCCAGCGAGTGCCGCAAACCGTCATCTGTGAAGCCTTTGTTGAGGAAGGCTCAGCCGGCACGGACGAATTCAAGCAGGCTCTAACAGAAATGCAAAACCATAAAGGGCGGCGTTTCCTTACGCTCGTCTATCACCCCGAGCCTGCCGATCCGCAGTATTTGGGTGACCATGATCTTTCTCAGGATATTCTTGATGCTCGCATGGATGGATATGGACTGGACAATGCAAGCTACCCTGTAGCGCTGCTCAATGGCAAAACTGAAGATCGTGTCCAAGGATCGGGCGACAAACTGGAGGATCAGCTAAACCTTTTCGCCGCCTTCCAACGCCAAACCACTCAAAAAAGCAAATACCGTATCGTTGGCGACTCCGTCATCGGCGCCACTCCCGACGAAGACCGCCCCGTGGCCAAGGCCGACATCTACGTGACCCGCTTGGACGAGGACGAGCCCGCAAGCGAAACTCTCACCCTAACCACTGTCCTCGCGGAAAAGGTCGATGACGGCGCTCATTGGGCTGTGCGCGAATTCCTTGACAGCCGCGAAATGGAATTCGGATACGGGCTCACTCGCATCGCCAACGTCACGCAGTTGCCAGAATTGCCCGAAGGTGACTGGGACCTGGACAACGCCCGGATCATCGCCCTGCTCGAACGCGCGGACGGCACCGTCGTTCAAGCCGCCCGCATGCAACGCTTCGCGCCCGGCCCCAACTATCAAATTGTCGACGGCCTGGGGCTGTACCGGGCAACATTGGTCAATCACGCACCGAAAGCCCCAACCGAAGTCATCATCACGCAAACGTCCGATACCGATACTGGCGAAACGCATTTGCAAGCCGAAGCCGTTGGCGCCTACGATCCGGATGGTGACGCTTTGCGCTACGAATACTCGTGGTATAAAAACGGCATTCGACAGGCGGATCTGGACACCGTCACTGCGGATTCGACCATCACGATCACCGACCCCAATCCCGACGCCAATTCGCTCTGGTATTGCGAAGTTCGCGTGCTGGACGAATATTTTGAACAGGGAAACACGCTCGACAGCCCCGGCGATCCGGGCAGCTCGGACGACCCTGTCGAGAAGGAGTTCAACCATGTCAGCACAAGCGTGATCAGCAATCCTCTGCTCATTGCCAACGGCGAGGCCCCCCAGGAAAATCAGCCGCCCAATTCCCCGTCCATCGCGGAAATCACTCCGGACAACGCCTCCGTCCAAGACACCCTCACGTGCATGACCGATGACGCCACGGATCCCGACGGCGACCATGTCAACCTGATCTACAAGTGGTATAAGGACGGAGTCGAACAGCCCGATCACACCACGCCGCGTCTGCCTTACGGCGTCGTCGCAGCGGGCGAAGAGTGGAAGTGCGAAGTCATCGCCCAGGACATGTGGGGCGCGCAAAGCGACCCTGTGGAGTCCGCAACGATCACCATCGCCGAGCCACGGAGCAATCCGCCAAGCAAGCCGCAATACGTTTCCGTTGGACCTGCGGATCCCTCTTACACCTCGACACTCAGTTGCGGTCGCCCCATCGGCGTGGTTTCCGACAGCGACGATCCCCTCGAGTTTCACTACCGCTGGTGGCGCATGGACGGACGTTCCTGGCGCCCAACCGCGCACAGCGGAGTCATCGCCGAGGACGAGGAGTGGGACAGCCAAGTTGAAATGACCGTCGAAGACATCGGCACTGTCTGGCGCTGCGAGATTTTTGCGCGCAACAGCGCCACCGGCGCCAACGGCCCCGTCTACACGACGGAGTCCCTGTTGGTCCGCAACAAGGCACCCGAGGCGCCTACGGCCAGCGTCGTACCCCAATCTGCCAAACTGACCGAAGATTTGCGCTGCTTAACCACCGGCGGCTTCGATGCCGAGGACTCCACCAACATTGATATCCACTACGAGTGGTTCGTCAACGGAAAATCCAGCCGCATCGCCGGATTCGGAGTCGACACGGTCGACGCCAGCTTCACCAGCGCCGGCGAGACGTGGACCTGCAAAGTCTATGCCCAGGATTCGATGGGCGGACGCAGCAATACGATTACCGCCTCCGGTGAAATCTTCATCGGCACCCCGCCGACCCCGCCGGAATCGGTCACGGTAAGCCCGCGTCGCCCCGAAAGCGACCAAGTCATCACCTGTACCGCTAGCGGCGCCACGGATCCGGACGGCCAACCCGTCAGCTATGAATACAAATGGTACTTGGCCAAGCGAATCACCAGCACCTCGGAAATTCCGCCGCCGGCGCCCGAGATGCTTCCGGAGACCCGCAAAGATTGGTACTGGGAAGAGGCCTTCACCGGGGCGACGCTGTTGCCCGAGGCCACTTCATACGGCGAACGCTATGCCTGCTTGGTGACCGCGACCGACGGCATGTTGGACAGCAGCCCGCTCTCCTCCCCAAAAATCATCATCGGCAATCAACCGCCCAGCAAGCCAGAGATCGAAGTAACCCCGGAATCCCCGCGTGCGGGCGAGGAGATAACCTGTGAAATCTCCGCTGATTCCAGCGACATAGAGGGCGATCCTTTCTCGTACGTCTTCGAGTGGTTGCTCACCGACTCCGATGAGGTGCAATACCGGGGCGCCACGCTGCCGGCCGGACGAACCGCCAACGGCGAAACCTGGTACTGCCGGGTCACGGTCCGCGATGATCCTCCGGGAGACTTGCCCTCGGCATCCAACACGGTGCAAAGTCGGGAATTCCCCTTTGTCTCCGTGCCGCCAACTGCCCCCACGGACGTGACCGTCGCACCGTCATCCCCGAAAACCGACGAGAATCTGGTCTGCACCGCCGAGGGCAGCACCGACCCCAACGGCGACGCCATTACCTATACCTACACCTGGCAGAAAGACATCGGCGACGGTTGGCAGGACACAGACTTTAGCGAGAATGTTTTGGATGCGAACAACACCGCGGACGACGATCAGTGGCGTTGCGTTGTGACCGCCGTAGACTCCAACGGCATGCACAGCGACCCGGTCCAATCAAGCCCAGTTAGCGTCGGCAATCGCGCACCTTCCAATCCGGCAACCCCGGAGCTCACTCCCGCTCCCGCCGGTTTGACCGAAGACTTGGCCTGCGCCGCGGACGGCAGCTCCGATCCAAACGACGATCCCGTAACTTATGAATTCCAATGGTGG
>JBMCIU010000108.1:0-6206 GCA_048616755.1 Verrucomicrobiota bacterium | reverse complement strand
GGTGTCGAACCGGCGCTTCGTGAGACGACTCCTGTATCCTGAAAGACGCTCCATCCGGCATTAGGAATCAAGATCTCTGCACTCAAGAGTTTCCGTGCTCTTCGAGCCAAGCCACCCGTTTGCGGAGTTCGCGGAGTTCCTCCTTGAGTCGGTCGACTTGGCGCGCCGAACCAACGCGGCGGGCGTAAGTTCGCCGGTCCACGGCGGGCATGCCCACCACCTGCGCTCCGGCGGGAATATCGCGAGTCACGCCCGCCTGTCCCATGAGAACGGCATCGTCGCCGATGCGCAGGTGCCCCGCGATCCCAACTTGGCCGGCGGCGGTCACGCGAGCGCCCAGCGTGGTGCTTCCGGAAATGCCGACCTGAGCAACCACGAAGCTATGCTCGCCGATGATTACGTTGTGTCCAACATGGACAAGATTGTCGATTTTGACGCCCTTTTTGATCCAAGTCCGTCCGAAGCGCGCGCGATCTATCGCAACCTGCGCGCCGATCTCCACATCGTCGTCCACTTGGACAATTCCTCGCTGCGGGATTTTTACGTGCCCGTTCCGGTCCGGTACGAACCCGAAACCGTCGGATCCGAGGACCGCGCCACTGTGAATGATGACGCGGTTGCCAATGCGTGCGCGTTCGCGAATGCTTACATTCGGATACAGCAGGCAGTCCTCGCCGATTGTACTTTCATGCCCGATGTAGGCGCCGGCGGCAACAATGCTGCGTTCGCCCAGGCACACGCCCGCTTCGACCACCGCACACGGGCCAATGTGAACGGAGGCGGGGATGCGGCAGTCGGAGGCAACCACCGCCGAAGCCGCAACACCGGCAGGAAAGGATACCGGAGGCGGGGCAAACAGCTCAACAATCGCAGAAAACGCTTCGGAAGGGGAGTCGCACAGAATGTAGGCCGTGCCCTCGGGTGGCTGCCCCGTCCAGTCGGACGGCAAAAGCACGGCCCCGGACTTCGTTGCAGACACGCGGTCGGTGTATGCGGTGTTCGCAAGAAATGAAGCTGCCGCCGGTCCCGCCTCGTCAAGTGAACCGACCCCGCGAATTGCGATGTCCCCATCTCCCCTAAGGATACCCCCGACGCGGCGGGCAAGTTCGCTGGCAGTATATTCGAGCATAAAAAAGAGGTTCCGGCAAAAAAAATGGGCACTACTGGAAATTTCGTGGGTGGCGTCGACTTTCGGGGCAACGCCCCGGTCCAATCCACAGCCCCAGGGTCTGCGACCCTGGGTTTGTATGTGTTGAATGGATTGCGGGCTGAAAGTCCGCTCCAAATCTTTGGCGCCAATGTGTGCGCATTGTCCGCCGCCGGGCAAGACGACCAACGCCAAAACTGCAACCCGCAGTTGGCTATTCGTCCTCTTCGGCGGCCTTCAGCTCGTCCTCGTGTCCGCGGTTGAGTTCGGCCATGATGCTCTCGGTGATGTCCGTGTCAGGCGATGCGTAGATGACCACCGGGATCATGTTGCTGGTGAACCCGGAGGCGTCAAAAACGAAGTCGAAGCCGCGTTCCTGGGCATGGCTTTCGATAAAATCGGTGATTTCCTTGACGATCGACTTGCGCTTCTCCATGTATTCCTTTTGCAGCTCGCCGCGCTTTGTCTCCATAAACTTGCGCAACTCGCCCCTCTTCTCCTGATAAGTCTCCTCGTGCTTCTTCGCTTCCTTGCGACAATTTTGGCGAACGGTTTGCGAAAGTGCGACGTTGAGCGCCTTTTCCTGCATCTCCTCGCGTTTGCGGCGGGCGGCGTCAATCTCCTTGGCCAAGGTTTTGGCATGTTCTTCGTAGGCTTTTTCCTGCTCTTTGAGCGTTTTGTCAGCACGCGTTGTTTTGTAATACGTGTCGAACACGCGCTCCATGTCGACCGTGGCCATGTCAAAGTCTTGCGCACAGGCGGCCGTCGCAACAAAGGCGGATAAAGCAATGCAGAGGGTTCTAAACGGGGTTTTCATGACGACAACAACTCCTTTATGGTTTTTTTGGGGGCTCAGGATTCCGGCTTGCTTGTTTTAGATTGTTCCTTCAATAACTCAACGACATCACGAAACACCGGAATGTTCCGTTGATCAAGATTCATCAGCGCTTCATGGGCCTCCAGCATCGTGTCAGCAAGATCCTCGGTCTCAATGCTGCCCGCGGCGGCCGCGCATAGTCCAGCCCAGTCCAAGCCCTCGGCATCCGTGTCGGAAAAACGCAGCAATTTGCTCAGCCCGACACCTTCCAACTGCTTGCGCACCGACGGCTTGGCATTGACTGCGATGATCGCGGTCGTGCCGCGCCCCTCCAGCCCGATCATGGCGATGACGCCGAGGATCGTACTGTCAACGCTCGTGCAGTCGTTGAAGTCCAGTATTAGAGCCTCAAACTTGTCGCGTACGGCCGCCATGCCGAATTCGCGCAAATCACCGCTCAACTTGAAGGTGGCGCGTCCAATCAGGCGCAGACCCGCCACCCTCTCCGTGCGAGCTCCCAGCAGGCGGGATTCCGTGTTCTCGGTCGCGGACTTCATAATGTGAAAACCTCTTGTATCATTCTTGCGCTTGGAGTACCGCTTTGATTCGACGCACCCCGCGGCTGGAACTCTCTTCTTTCTTGATCTGGAAGCTCCCCAGATCGCCGGTTCGCTCCGCATGCGGACCGCCGCAGACTTCGCAGCTGAAGTCTCCCACGCTGTACACCTTGACACGCTCGCCGTAACGGTCCTCGAACAGGCCCATCGCGCCGCGAGCGCGCGCCTCGTCGAGCGTCATCTCGCTGACCGATACCGGCAGGTCGCGCCGGATAGCGTCGTTTACAATGTCCTCAACTTCGCGTTTCTGCTCCGGGGTCATCTTCTCGTCGTGGGTGAAATCGAAGCGCAGGCGATCCTCGGTAATGTTGGAGCCGGCCTGCTTGACGTGATCGCCGAGCACTCGTCGCAGAGCCTCGTGCAGCAGGTGCGTGGCCGTGTGCAGGCGCGCGGTCTTCTCGGTGTTGTCCGCAAGTCCGCCTTTAAACTTCTTCTCGGCACCGGCGCGCGAGGCTTCCTGGTGTTTCCGGTAGGCCTTCTGGAAGGATTCTTCGTCCACCGTGAATCCGCGCTCGGCAGCCATTTCCTTGGTCAGCTCCAGGGGGAACCCATAGGTTTCGTAGAGAAAAAACGCCTTGCGCCCGCTGATCTGCTTTTTTTCAACGTGAGCCGGGATGGAATCAACGAGCTTGTTGAATTCGCGGATGCCGCGCTCGAGCGTGCCGGCGAACTGAGCCTCCTCGCGTTCCAACTCCGCCAGAATACCGTGCCGGTTGTCGGCCAAGTCCTTGTAGAAACATCCGTACTGATCGATAACCACGGTGGCCAGTTGGTTGGCGAACGGCGTGTCGACGCCGTAGGCGCGCATTTGGCGGATCGCCCGGCGGATCAAGCGCCGCAATACATAGCCCTGGTCGACATTGCCGGGCACAACGCCGTCGCCCAATAGGAAGGTGGCTGCACGCATGTGCTCGGCAATGATGCGTCCTCCGCGGTCCAGCTCGGGATTGGCCATGCCCGTGATCTCGGTGATTTTGTCGAAAAGGCCGCGGAATAACTCGGTCTCGTAGCAGCTGCTCTTGCCCTGCAGAACGGCTGCCACCCGCTCGACTCCCATGCCCGTATCAACATTCTTCTGCTCGAGCGGCTCGTATGTGCCTTCGGCGGTCTTGTTGTACTGCATAAACACATCGTTCCAAATTTCGACGTATTTGCCGCAGTTGCAGGTGATGTCGCACTCCGGGCCGCACGCTTCGACGCCAGTGTCGTAGAACATCTCCGTGTCGGGACCGCAAGGGCCGGTTTGGCCGGCGGGCCCCCACCAATTGTCCTTCTTGCCCAGAAAGTTGATGCGTTCCTCGGGAACTCCCAGTTCGCGCCACACGCGCGCGGCCTCTTCGTCGCGCGGCGCGTCCTCGTCGCCCGCAAAGCAGGAAACATGCAGGCGGTCCAGCGGGATGCCCAGCTCGCCGGTAAGAAACTCGAAGCTGAGCGTGATGGCTTCTTCCTTGAAGTAATCGCCGAGCGACCAGTTGCCAAGCATCTCAAAGAAGGTCAGGTGCGTGGTGTCGCCCACCTCGTCGATGTCGCCGGTGCGAATGCATTTCTGGCAATTGGCCAGCCTCGTTCCCTGGGGATGGCGCGTGCCCAGCAGATACGGCACCAACGGGTGCATCCCCGCCGTGGTGAACAGTACCGTGGGATCATTCTCGGGTACCAACGGAGCACTGCCGATGATGGCATGCCCGCGGTCACGGAAAAAATTCAGATATCTGTGTCGCAGTTCGTCAGCTGTCATAGTTGGTATGCGTTATCGGTGTTAAACACGATCGTCGCGCAGGGCTTCGAGAGCGCCGGCGGACTCTGTTTCAATTTTATGAATCCGTCGAATATGTCGTTCCTCTTGCGAGAAACCGGTCTCCAGCCAGATGTCGACCATGCCCAGAACCTCGTCCTCCGTGCAGTTTTCGCTGCCGACCACCAGAATATTCGCGGCGTTGTGCGTCCGACTAAGCCGAGCCGTCCGATCGCTGTTTACCAGCGCCGCGCGAACCCCCGGAAAGCGGTTCGCAACAATACTCATGCCAATCCCGGAACGGCAAACCAAAATCCCCGCATCCAAGCCGCCGGACGAGATCCGCCGAGCCAGAGCACCAGCATAATCCGGATAATCATCCTCCGGATCCATTTTGTGAGGACCCAAATCGTGAAGCTCAAACCCTGCGCGACCCTGGAGGTGTCCGAGAATCATCGACTTGCCGGCCAACCCGCCATGGTCCGTGGCAATGCCCAGGCGGATCGTTGATTTGTCAATCCAGTCTTTCAAAACAGCAAAACTCATCAGTGCATTTCCGTCTCTGCGCTAGTTGGCCTGGAATTCAACACCCCGCGCCGCAATACATACCGAGAGCCAGGTGCGAACCGTCATTGAAACACCCCCAACATAACCAGTATCCGGCGGGCTTCAAATGCCTGCGCAAAAGCTCCCCCCCCACACACAATCATATCTTAACTCAGCGCCAGACAACTTCTGACGTCCTAAAATGCTTTAACGACCGCGCCGCTGCCTGCGACTTAAATGCCGTCGAACCAAGTCCGTTACCGGCTCGTTCGTCGTCGCCTGCACGTAGTCAACATCCAAAGAAGCGCACAGACTGCGGCACTGCTGCAGAAACCGTTCAACCGACTTGCGGTAGGCAGCGCGCACCTCGCGCGGACTGGCCAAAACCTTCTCGCCAGTCTCCGGGTCCCGAAAATGACTCAATTGGCGAAACGGCAAATCCAATTCAGCAGGGTCAAGCACCTGATACACGATTACATCGTGCTTGCGATGACGAAAATGCGCCAGCGCCGCCTGAATCCGCTCCATGTCATCCAGAAAATCGCTGATCACCACCACCAGGCCGCGACGGTGTACACTGCCGGCCAGTCGATGCAGACTGTCCGCCATGTTCGTGTCCTCCGACGGTACCTGCTCCGAAAGCGTGTCAGCCAAACTGCGCAGGTGCGCCAACCCGGAACGGGCGGGTAGCTGCACGCGCGTTTTGCGGTCGAATACCGTCAGCCCAACACTGTCCTGCTGGTGAATCGTCACAAACGCCAGCGCCGCCGCCAACCGCGACGCATAGCGAAATTTGCTCAACTCCCCCTGACCATACCCCATCGACGCCGACGCATCCACAAGCAAGTACATCCGCAAATTGCACTCCTCCTCATATTGCCGGATGTACAAGCGCTCGTTGCGCGCCATCGCCTTCCAGTCCAAGTGCCGGAGATCGTCGCCCGGCACATACTGCCGGTAATCCGCGAACTCGACACTGAACCCACGCAGAGGACTGCGGTGAGCCCCCTGTAAATTGCCCTCCACTGTGAACCGCGACCCCACCGCTAAATTCGTCAACCCGTGAACCTCGCGGGTCGATAACAGATTGTAAATGCCTTGACTCATGATCGACATACAATAGACCCCCGAACCCGACGCGCAATCGCCTCGGTTCATGCCGCCCGCATCGGATCCGGGAAAAAATCACCCGGCACGACTTGCCCTTCCCGTTTTCATGCCTATAGTACCCCCCTGCGTTCGAAAACAACGCACCTCGGTAGGGTACCGAAGCGGCCAAACGGGGCAGACTGTAAATCTGCTGACTTATGTCTTCAGTGGTTCGAATCCACTCCCTACCACCAC
>JBMCIU010000107.1:0-6232 GCA_048616755.1 Verrucomicrobiota bacterium | reverse complement strand
GTCGACACAAATTCTCCGAGGCTTTCCAAATATTGGTAGATCGCCTCATGCCCGTGATGGACTTCCCCGTCGTTCATTAGAACGGGGGGTGGCATATTTAACGGCAGCCCAAGCGCCCGTCCGGAGCGAGGGTCTACCGGCACCACTCTATGGGACACCTCCAAATCCTGGAGAGCTTCGCTTATCCTGTCGCACTGGCTGCAGCCGGGGGTTCGAAAAAAAGTTGTCATCGTATCTTCCTGGGCCGAGTTTATCCCGGCGCTTCTTAGTATGGGTTCCTTCGCGCCGCCTGGCGCGAAACAATCGATTTTATTCTTTCTTTGCGTTCATGAGCGCGGTGGACAAGCGGATAGGGGGGACTCCCATTTCCGCCTCGCCGCCTCGCCCGTCGCAGCGAGTCTTGTGCCGTGTCGTTGTCCCCGCTCATAGTCGGAGCACGCCGTTTAGGGAGCCGAACGAATTCGGACACGTTTCTTCGGCCTGGCTATCGCAGTTCCAGGATCCGTCTACCACGAACTTGTACTGGTGTTCGCCGGGCGGCAGTTCCATCCGCGCCCGGTAGGTTCCGTCGGAAGCCTTTGCCATCTTCCTGGCGGTCGGATCCCAGTTGTTGAAATCTCCTGCGACGTACACCTTTTTCGCCTCTGTGTCCGGTTTGCAGACAAACGTGATTTTGCCGTCTTTGTTCCGTCGTACACTCATTGTTGTGTCCTCTGTTTGCGGTTTGCGTTCCGCGAAGCGTCTTGAAAAAGCTTGCTTCGCGCTGGAATGAATCACCGTCAAGAGGTTCAGCCTCTTAACGTGCAGACAACTATATGCATGTCGCCGCTTCCCGACAATCATCCGTTTCCTCATTGGCGAAAAGAATATGCCTTAAGATTCGATGCTAAAATCCTTAGCCGCTGTGAGGTTTGACGAAAGCCGCACCTTGCGTTCCTCTCCGTCCCGGTTTATAGTGGCCGGAAAGTAACCGCCGCAACGGTGTCTTCCCCCCACTTCAACCGGAATACCATCATGACAGGAGACAACGACAAGAAAGCAACCAGCAACAGCGACGAGACAACGCCCGAAAAACAGCAAAGCGGGCGCCCTTCCACCGTCCCGCAGAATGCTGTTTCGGAGGGTTTCCCTGTGGTCGGTATCGGCGCGTCCGCCGGCGGTCTGGAAGCGCTGAAGGAACTGTTTGGAACCATGCCGTCCGACATCGGCGCCGCTTTCGTGGTGGTCAGTCATCAGCATCCCGAGCATGTTACGCTTCTTCCCCAATTGCTGGGCAAGGTCACGGACATGCCGGTTGCAAAAATCGAGGATGGCTGCAAGCTGGCGCCGAATCACGTCTATATCGCGGGGGGGGTGCCGGTGACCGTGGAAGGCAACACACTTCGCGAACAGAGCGCCGAGGAACGCCGCACGCCGCCGCTTCCCGTCGACCTGTTCTTCCGCAGTCTGGCGGAGGACCGTCGACATCTGGCCATTTGCATCGTCCTGTCCGGCACCGGCGCTGACGGCACGGTGGGGCTCAAGGCGGTGAAGGGCTCGGGCGGCATGGCCATGGTTCAGGATGCAACGTCGGCTCGCTATGCCGGCATGCCCAGCAGCGCCATGGCAACCAGCCTGGCCGACTACGCCCTGCCTCCGGCAAAGATGCCCGCGCAGCTGAAGGCGTACTGCGAAAACATGACCGTGCCCAAGGTGCCCGCCGACGAAGGAGAGGCGGCCTCCAGCCGCAGTATGCGCGAAATCTTCCGCCTGATTCGGTCCCGCACGCGCCATGACTTTTCGGAGTACAAGATCAGCACGCTGCAAAGACGCATCGAACGGCGCATGAATGTTCACCAGTTCGACCGCCTGGAAAGCTACGTGCGCTTTCTGCATGACAACCCTCAGGAAATCGACATCCTGTTCAAAGAGTTCCTGATCGGCGTGACTCGCTTCTTCCGCGATCCGGAGTCCTTCGGCGCGTTGACCGAAGGGCCCCTTAAGTGCCTGATGGAGGAGAAGGAGGACGGTGCAGAGTTTCGCGCCTGGATCGTGGGCTGCGGGACCGGCGAGGAAGCCTACTCCCTCGCCATGCTTCTCTGCGAACACGCCAAGCAACTCGGCAAACCATTGGACTTCCAAATCTTCGCGACCGACCTGGACGAGGACTCCATCCAGATCGCCCGCTCCGGACGATACCCGGCGGGGATCGCCAACGACATCCCACCCGACAAGCTCCAGCGCTACTTTATCAAAGAAGATACGTCCTACCGCATTTGTAAAGAGATCCGGGACACGGTGGTTTTCGCGCCGCAGAATGTCGCCGGCGACCCGCCATTCACCCGCCTGGATCTGATCAGTTGTCGCAACGTGTTGATCTATATGACCTCCGACTTGCAGCGGCGGCTGCTGCCGGTCTTTCACTACGCGCTGAAGAGCGGCGGGCTGCTGTTTTTGGGATCGTCGGAGACCGTCGGCGCCCGGGAAGATCTGTTCGAGAGCCTGGACCGCCGGCACAAAATCTTCCGGCGGCGAGAGATGCCGTCCAAGCTGCCGGAGCTGCCCTTGGTGAGCCATTCCGAGGCGGCGGGTCCCGCTGCGAAATCAGCAGACAAAACCCAGAGCGAACGGCAGATGGGGCCACGTCAGAAGCTCTCGGGCATCGCCGAGCAAATGCTGCTTAATCGCTTCGTCCCGCCGTCCGTCCTGACCAACACGCACGGAACGGTCTTCTACATCCACGGACGAACCGGGAAGTATCTCGAACCCTCCGGCGGCGCACCGCCGGGAAACCTCGTCGAAATGGCCCGCGAAGGGTTGCGCGAGCGGCTTGCCCCGGCCTTATACCAGGCCGCCAGAGAGGACGGGCATGTCGTTCGCAGTCGAGTTCGTGTCAAGACCAACGGCGACTGGACGTACACCGAACTCACCGTGACCAAGCTCTCCGAGCCGGAAACTCTTCAGGGAATGATGCTGATCATCCTGCGCCCATGCTCGCCCCCCTCGGACGCGAGCGCAAAAGCTGAATCCAAAGAGGAGCAAGACGGCGCAAAAGAGCCCTCGTCCAAGGACCGGCGCATTGCCGAACTCGAACAGGAACTGCGCTTCAACAAGGAATCCCTGCAGACCACCGTCGAAGAGCTGGAAACCTCCAACGAAGAACTGAAGAGCACCAACGAGGAACTACAGTCCACCAACGAAGAACTGCAGTCCGCCAACGAGGAGCTGGAAACCTCCAAGGAGGAAATGCAGTCGCTTAACGAAGAGCTGACCACGGTCAATAACGAGCTGGAATCCAAGGTCCAGGAGCTGGCCGAGGCCAACAGCGACATGCAGAACCTGCTTAACAGCACCGAAATCGCAACCGTATTCCTCGACAGCCACCTGCGCATCAAGCGCTACACCAGAAAAGCCAAAGAGGTGGTCAGTCTCATCGATACCGATATTGGACGGCCGATCACCGACTTGTCCACCAGTATCAAAGGCATTGACTTGGAACGGAAGGCCACACACGTCCTCGATTCGCTCAAGCAGGTCGAAGAAGAGGTGCAGACCGCGAACGGCGCCTGGTATCTGCTGCGCATGTCCCCGTACCGAACGGTCGAAAACGTCATCGACGGCGTCGTGGTTACATTTGTCGAAATCGGCCACCTGAAGAGCACTATCGAAGAGGGCAGAAAAGCCTGGGAATTGTACGAAAGCATCTTCGATACGCTTCGGGAGCCGGTCCTCATCCTCGACGAGGAACGGAACGTCGTTACCGCCAACAATCGGTTCTACAGCGCATTTCGCATCAGCCCGAAATACGCCGAGGGCAAAAAGCTGGACGAAATCGGCCGGGGACAGTGGGACCTTTCCGCGCTACATGACCTTCTTGACGAGGTGCTGCCGGAAAACAACGCTTTCGAAGATTACGAATTGGAGGCCGATTTCGGACGCGCCGGCCGGCGGAAACTGCTCCTCAACGGACGCAAAGTCCAGCGAGCCGCCGGCCGAGCCGAAATGATCCTCCTGGCCATGGAAGACGTGACCGCGAACTCCGGAACCAATACCAACAAACGACAGTAAAGACGATGGACGACTTACGCAAACGCGCCGAAGAACGAGCCACGATGACCGATACGGAGATCTCCGGCATGTCAGCCAAGGAGATCCGCGACCTCGTTCACGAACTGCAGGTCCACCAGATCGAACTGGAAATACAGAACGAGGCGCTGCGCGCTACCCAGACCGAACTGGCCGAAACCCGCGACCGCTTCGCCGACTTGTACGACTTTGCGCCCGTCGGCTATGTCACGCTCGACGCAGACCACGTCCTCCGAGAGACCAACAGCACCATTTGCAGTATGCTGGGAGTCGACCGCAGCACCCTGCTTGGAAACCAGCTCGCGGAATGGGTCGACCCGGAACATCGCGACGCCTGTTCCCGGCACATCAGGTCAATCGTGACCTCGCGAACCGAGCAATCCTTCGAAACCCAATTTCTCTGCTCGGACGGTTCACGCATCTGGGCCTTGGTCAGGTGCGTGCCAAACGGAGAAACGAGCCGCTGGCCGGAGGGATGCCGAGGCACGATCACCGACATCACCGATCGCAAGCGCGCCGAGGCGGATCTGCAACGCAGCGAAGCCATCTACCGGAAGCTGGCCGAAGTCAATCTGTTCGGTGTCGGGTTCGGCGACGCGCATGGAAACCTGACGTTCGTCAACGACGAAATGCTGCGCATGATGGGATGCACCCGGCAAGACTTTGAAATGGGGCGGATCAACTGGCGCGAATCCCTCGCGCCCGACTGCGGCGAGGAAGGCGAACGTTCATGGTTCCAACGCCTGTTTGAGGACGGGCAGATTGTCGGCTACGAGCGCGAGTTCCTGCGTCCGGACGGCGGTCGTACTCCCTACATCGGCGCGGCGGCCGTTATCGACGGCGGCACTGCGTTCCTCGTATTCATCGCCTTGGACACCAGCGCTATTAAGGCGGCGCAACGCAAACTCGAAGCGTTCAATGAAACGCTCGAACAGAGGGTCGTGGAGCGCACCAACAAACTGCGCGCCCTTGCCGCACAGCTCACCGACGCCGAAGAGCAGGAACGCCAACGCCTTGCCCACCTGTTGCACGATGATTTGCAGCAGCAGCTCGCCGCCCTCAAGATTACGCTCAACGGCGTTATCCCCCCGGACAAACGGGATGCGGACACCGCACGGCGAATGGAGGAGTTCAAAAACTATATCGACGACGCGATTCAGCAGACGCGAACCCTTTCCCTCGAACTCAGCCCCCCCGCCCTGCGACTGCACGGCATTTGCTCCGCCCTGGAATGGCTCGCCGACCACATGCGGGAGGAACACGGCCTGGATGTGGAAGTGGAGGCCGACCCCGAGGCCGAGCCGCGTATTCATCCTTGGAAAGCCATCCTGTTTCAAGCGGCAAAAGAGCTGTTGTACAACGTAGTCAAGCACTCCGGGCAATCAAGCGCCCGCCTCGAACTCAAGCGGATCGACGGTCACGTTCAGCTCAGCGTGTGCGACGAGGGGGTGGGAATCGATCCGGAAACAATGCGGCAAAAGCACGAATCGCTGGATTCCTTCGGTCTGCTCAGCATCGAAGAACGCCTCCAATACATGGGCGGACGCGTGGTAATGAGCGGCGGTCCCGGCCAGGGGTGCTGCGTTTGCCTGATCTTGCCCCTCGAGGCTCCGGAGGAACCCACGCTTCCTCCTGAACGGGAAGAAGACGGTGACACGGAAGCGGCGCCCGCCGAGGAGGAAACGCACAACGCGGCGACGCTCCGCGTGCTGGTGGCCGATGATCACGACCTGGTGCGGGAATCCCTTGCCGCCCTGTTGGAGGAAGAGGAGAACATCGCCGTTGTCGCAAAAGCATCCGACGGGCGCGAGACAATACGGCTGGCCCAAGCGGTGCGCCCCGATGTCGTGCTCATGGATGTCAGCATGCCGGAACTCGACGGCATCCAAGCCGCCACCGCCATCCGCGCCGAGTTGCCGGAGATCCGAATCGTCGGGCTGAGCATGCACAGCGACAGCAAAACCGAAACCCGAATGCTGAACGCCGGCGCCGAAGCCTTCCTGCCCAAGGACGCCTCCCCCGAAGAACTCGTCGCGGTCATCCGCAATGCCTGCCCAGCACAGCAAGAGCCACCGAACTCTTGATTTTTGACACTGCTGGAAATTTCAGAGATCTTGATCTGGCGGAAGACTAGGTGGTACCGAATTGCCTTCGGTTCGGAGAGACC
>JBMCIU010000106.1:0-6263 GCA_048616755.1 Verrucomicrobiota bacterium | reverse complement strand
CTTTGCTCAGGCGAGCAGGCGGGCGTTGGTGATTGATACGCCGCTCATCAGTGCGCCGATTACGCCGAGGAACCCTTGGTCGGTACCGGCGATAAACAGATTGTCGAGCGGGGTTTTACCGTCGCGCTGTTTGCGGGGAGAGCCGTATACCGCGCCGTGGAGGTGGCCCGTGAAACGGTTGACGGTGCGCGGCGTGAACATGTCTGTGCAGACCAGGTGATGACGAATGGACGGAATTTCTTGTTCCAGCACGGCCAGCTCGTGTTCGAGCAGTTCGTCCTTGGCGTCCTGATAGGCTTGCGGGTCCATGCGGAACCAATCCTCGTAATTGGCCAGACGGGTAACCCGGATGGCGGGGTCGATTGCGGACTCCGCCGGATGCTGAAAATTGTCTGGCATGCAGAGCACGCGGCTCTCGTAGTCGACCGCTTGGGTGGCACGGGCGAATCGAAGCTGGTTGGACTGATTGTCGAACCGTATGGTCGCGGGGATGCCGAGTTGGGCTGTCGGCTGGTCAACGATGAGGACGGTTTCGACGAAGGAAAGCATTCCCGGGGGCCATTGGCTCGCCTCCGGCGGTTCCGGATCACACAATCGCAGGGTTTCGAGCGCGCCGGCCGTGGACAGTACGGCCGCGGCTTCAAGGACTGTGCCGTCGGCGCAGACCGCTCGGGCCACGCGATTGTTCTCCACCTCCAGGCGTTCGACAGCCACGCCCAGGTGGAGTTCGCCGCCCGCTTCCCGATAGCGGTCCACCAGCAGATCGACCAGCCGCCGAATTCCGCCGTCGGGACGCCAAAGGCCCTCCAGAAAGATGCTCCGGAACAGCAGGCAGAACTGCGTGAAGTCCATGTCGTTTTCCATTGCGTTGCCGTAAAACATAATCGGGGTCAGGAGCATTTCGCGCAGCAGCGGATCGCGCAGAAACTGTTCGAGAATCGGTCGCGCGGGCTGGGGCGAGGCATCCAAGGCGTAGCAGTCCTCCTCGAGCACGCGGCGCACAAACATGCGAAAGCGGTCGACTTCGTCGGGGAACAGTCGGTCCACCTCGGCCTCGAATTCGGCAAAATCGTTGTTAAAGTGCAGTGTCGTGTCGGGAAACTGGATGGCCGACTGCCCTTGTGGGCACAGCTGCAATGCGTCGCGGGCGATGCGCAGTTGCCTCAGCAGCCGGTTGAGGGGGGCGCGCCGATCCGACGGATCGGCGTAGTTGGTAACGGCATGCAGTCCGACCTCGAATTCGCGCCCGTGGCGATTGTAGTATGAGTTGAGACCGCCGACGAGTGTATGCTGCTCGAGGATGGCGACTCGACGACCGAAGTGGGCGAGACGAATGCCGGCGGCCAAACCGCTCATGCCGGCACCTATGATCAGGACATCGCAGGAAGAATGCATGAAAAATCTAAAGTTGGCCTGTAAGGGCGGTCATGGTTGTCATTTGGTGCGGGATACCGCGACGAGAATGCCCAGGAGGGGTGAGCCGACGATTTTGATCCACGTCGGCACCGGATCGTCGTGACTGAATTTTTTTGTTCCGTGCCCCAAGCCTCCTTGTTCGATGAAGTTGAGCAGGTCGACTCCGAGATTCACCAGAATCCAGAAGGCCAGGGCAACGGCGACGGCGACGAGCAGAGGCAGGCTGTTGTTGCCTATCCAACGACCGAGGCGCTCGGCGGGTGATTGTTCAAAGGCTGAGCCGATGGTGCGACGCTTGTTCACGATAATTTTACCTGGATTTGAACGGATAGCTTGGTTAACCGGGTAACGGGGCTGGCAAACTGCCGCCTCCGCCGGGAACCAGCCGGAGGCGGCAAAGAATGTTTCGCTCAATTTCGGGTACAATAACGGAGAAATATCTCTGAAACAAATGCCAAAATTGCAAATTCGGGTTTTCAACTCGCAGAAACGCACTATAATTCAGGATGTTCGGTTTTCCCCCGGCGTCAGTCGCCGCCGACAGACATCGGAGAGCGGCAACCGGGAGAAGCAATCACTGCCGACGCTTGGCGACAAGCGCCGCCAACCTTAAAACCAAGGAACCCATTATGAGTACCGCCACCATGCTTTCATCCGAAGCGAGTTATGAATCGCGCAAGGCCGTTGTCGGCGTCTTTTGCGCAGGTGATCCGCGCATCGACGAGGATTCCCGCCAGCGCTGCCGCAACATCATGCGCATGACCGCGGACACGATTGCCGACTGCGTTAAGACCGTGGACGTAGTATGGTCGCCGACACTCGTGGACGGCGAGCCGCAAGCCGACCTGGTTGCCCAGCAATTCAAGGACGCGGGGGTCAACGTACTGGTCTGCACCCCCGACACCTGGGCGTTTCCGCAGCTCAGCGTGATCTCTCTGCTCAGTCATTTTCCAAGCGACATTCCGATTAATTTCACCTGCGGCAACAGTGGGCCAAAGCCCGGCGTGGTTTTCGCGCACGCCATCAACGGCGCCCTCGCCCAGTACGGCAAGCTCTCCCATCTCAATGTCGGATCGTGGCCGGACACCGGCTTGGAGCCGCCGATGACCCCGGAAACCGTCGAATCACTGGTTGATTGGGTGTATGCGGCGGCCACCACCGTCAGCCTCAAGGGGCGGCGCGTAGTTATTCTCGGGCACGACTCGATGGGCATGGAAACCGCCCTTGGGCACATTATCCCGACCCGAAATACCTTCGGCATGGAAATCACCCGCCTGGACATGAAGCTGCTCGCCGATATGCTTGCCAAAAAGGCCTACGACAAGAATGAGCTCAAGGCCTTGCGCGCCTGGATCGACAAACATATCGGCAACCGCCTGGAACTGCGCGACCAGGACGACAGCGAGCGCTTCAATCAGAGCCTCGCCATGTACCTGATCGTGCGCGATCTCATGAAGGAACTGAACGCCGTCGGCGGCGGCTTCATGAGCCAGCTCGAATGGGGGTCTGATCGCCGCGGTCTGCCGCTGCCGGTAGCCGACACCATGGAGAGCCTGTTCAACTCCAGTTTTGATCACAACGGTAAAAAGGACGTGATGCCCTTTGCCACTGAGGCGGACGTGCAGGGATTGCTGACCATGCTGTTCACTTCGCAGCTTACCGGCGGCAACCCGCCGCTGTTCATGGACTTCCGCAAGGTCTGGGAACCCTGGGAGCTGCGACGACTGGCCGAAGAACTTGGGGTCTACGACGAAAACACGCTGTGGGCGAGCAAGGGATTGGTCGACGGCGACAACTCCGGCAGCGCCTCCTTCGACTGGGCGGGCGCGCCGGGCGCCTCCGAAGCGGAGCTTTTGTCCAACGTCAGTATGCCGCTCGCCGATCCGGGCTATTTCCCGGGTTTGGGCAATTCGGTGACCTACGTTTCGCCGGCGGGCATCGAGGGCGTCGCCGCCCGCCTCGGATACAGCGAGCTAAGCGGCATGTTCTCGCTCACTTGGGACGAGGCCTGCACCGTCGAGCTGCCGCCGAAGCTGACCGAAGCGGTGTGCAATGCGTCCACTCCCACCTGGCCGCATACGTTCGTCGTTCCCAAGTATGCTTCGATGGTTGAGTACAAGCAGCTTCCGCCCGCCAATCATTTTCACATGGTTTGGGGCCTCAAGCCTGCACGCCTGGAGTACTGGATGGATCTGAACAACGTTCTGTCCGTCCAGCCCTGGGCGGCGCGACCGCCGTACATCGAAGGCGTGGATCGTCCCATGCCCCTGATGTATTCCCAGAACGGCGGAGAGGACTCCACCAAGATGCTGCGCAATCGTACGCGCTAGGCGCCGATGGCCAGAGCGAGTCCGGGCGCGGAGGCCGCGCCCGGTACTGGGTACGGGGTACAAGCCGGCGCCCCGACGGCTCGGGCGGTACTGGGCGCGGAGGCCGCGCCCGGTATTGGGTACAGGTCGGTGCCTGCAACCAAAAAAATTTCACAACAAAGGAGAAAAAAACATGAAACGAATCAGTCAAGATCATGAGTGGGTGGAGCTGAAAGACGGGGTCGCCACCATTGGCGTCACGGCGCACGCGGCCGAGGAACTTGGCGATGTAACCTTTGTCGAGCTGCCGGACGTAGGTTTGACCGTGGCGCAGGGCGACTCGCTCGGCGTGGTCGAGTCGGTCAAGGCCGCATCGGACATCTATTCGCCCGTCGGCGGGACCGTGAGCGAGATCAACGGCAAACTAGATGACACTCCGGAGTTGATCAACAGCGACGCCGAAACTGACGGCTGGCTATGCAAGTTGTCCGAAGTCGTGGAAAGCGACATGGATTCCCTGATGACCGAGGAAGAGTACGCCGAATTTATCGGCGAAGACGCATAAACAAGCAGACTGTCGGCACAACAGCGCCATACCTCCGTTCCCGAAATTGCGTTGCAAGCTCGGGAGCGGCGGTCTGCCGGCAACCCACCCCCTATATTGGTGCGACAAATACCATGAAATCGCTTTGGTACTCGATTGTTTTGAGTCTTGTGCTGACCGGTTGCGGCGGCGAAAAATCTTCTGACGGCGACGCCTCAAAAGACGAGGAAGTTGCTGCAACAGAGATTCCCCGGGACTCCGGGGCGGACGCCGCACCATCCTCTTCCTCCCCGCCACAGGAGACAACCGAGGACACGGAGGATGAGTCCGAGGAGGGAGCCGAAGTCGGCGACGCTGCGACGGCAAACAACGGTGACGAACCCGATTTGGACGAGAGCTTCGAAAAGGAGTTTCAGCGTGTTCTGGAGCTGGAGGCAGACGCCAACTTCAACCGTGCCTTGGCCGAATGCCGCCAACTGCGCAAAAAGTATCGAACGGGCCCGGAAGCAGAGGCAATCGGGCGCAAAATGAATCAGTTGTCCGACTATTCCCGTCGCTCGGGCAATTTAATGTACTCGGTTCGCAAATTGAGTCCCGAGAGCACGTTTCTGGAGCGCAAGGTAGCCCGGGAAAAGATCGCGGAGGCGGACGATCTCGGCATGCTGTATCTGCGCAAGGCCGTCCGCGACCGGCTTGATAACGGAGTTGCCAACGAAGCCGCAAAACTGCTGATCTCCGAACAGGAGCACGAGTGCGTATCCTTTCTGATCGAACAGCTCGAAAATCCGCCGGAGGAGCCCTTGCTGGAAACCATCATCGATGGCATCGTCGAGCACGCGCGCCAGCCGAACCTGCCGGAATTGCTGACCCTGGTCCGATTTCGTCACAGCTCCGCCTCCGAAGAATACCGCGAACACCTGCTCGAAGTGCTCAGACGGGGTACCCGTCGGGATTTCGAAACGGGCGACTTGGTCTCGCTGTACAACCAAACCAAGAACGACCAAAACTTTGACAAGCTCCCCATCGTCGAACTGTTGGCCTTGATTTACGAAAGCACCACGGCGCGCCACGACGAGGCCTTCAACGAACTGCTGGGCGGCGAGGGGCGCTTGGACCGTCTGCGTGACTACACCGAGCGTGCACGTTCTTCGGAGGACGAGGAAATCGCCAGTTGGGGGGCGAAGATCAGCCTGGCGCTTTCCTACATCAATTTCCGCACTCTGCGCGAGGGATTGCTCGCCTGGTGGTCCTTCGATGAACTCGACGGCAAAATCGTGCCCGACGTCAGCGGGCAAGGCCACCACGCCCGCATTATCGCCCAACGGATACCGAAAATCCGCAAAGGCGGCATTGGCAGCACTCTCCACCTCAAGCACTCGGACAACGCCCTGGTCGAATCAATCAAAACCAAAAACAAGGCCTTTTTGAATCTCCACAAACAGGGCTATGGATTTGCAGCGTGGATCAACCCCGCCAAGCTCCCCGACGGCGAACAACCCGATCCGTACTGGGGAATTGTCGTCAAGGAGGGGTGGCACCTTGGACTTCAGGCTCAAGAGGACGGAAGCATCCGTCACACGCACTTCTTTCAGAACAAAAAGGACGGCAGCACCGCCGCAAGCGAGCCAGTTTTAAAACCCGGGACTTGGGTCCACGTGGTAGGCTCCGTCGACCAAGAGGAGGGCGAAGTCCGTCTCTACATCAACGGAAAGTTAGTTGATCGCGAGGATGTCCCGCGCGGCCGCATTGCGGACATGTACAACAACCGTTTGCTGCGCGTCGGCGCCGCCCGGCTGGGGCCGAGCGACTATGCCTGCCGTTTCAGCGGGCTGATCGACGAGGTGGCGATCTACAGCCGGGCACTCGGCCAGGACGACGTTAAGAACATTTACCGCATTCGCTCGGTCGACTTGCGCAACCAGCTGCTCAATCCACCCGAAACCACCTCGGAAAAATAGGCATCCCCCCTTGACGTTTCCACATAATCCCACTGT
>JBMCIU010000105.1:0-6373 GCA_048616755.1 Verrucomicrobiota bacterium | reverse complement strand
GGAGGGCAGGGCGGGTGAGTTGGAAATTGCCGGAGGCGCTTGGCCCGTTGGCGAACTCCGCAGTGAGGTTGTCGCCGCGAAGTTCGGTTTCGGAAAATTCGAGAGGAATGCGCAGGTTACCGTCCGCCACTCCGGCCAGCTCGATCTCGTCGCTTTCGAGTTTGGCGGTTCCCTGCCATTTTGTCCATTCGAGCGGGCTCTCGTTCAGGGCAAATTGGTAGGCCAGTTGCCCGCTGCGGCCGATAGCGGCCAAGGTGGACTCCGGCAGCTTCGACCGAAGCAGCTTGTGCAAGTGGGGCGCGGTGATCGCTCCGCGAAGATTGGCGGAAAGAGTTTTGTCTGCCCAATTGACGCGGGCGGAACCGGCGGCAAGGACTGGTGAGGGGGATGCGGAGTCCGGCTCGGCGGATTCTCCGGTGATGCGCAGGTCGGATAGCTGCAGTTGTGGACCGTCGGTCTCGAAGTCAACGCTGGTGGACTGCAGCGGCAGGTCGCCCAGGATCAGGGATGTAAGATTGGCTGTGCCGCGAATCTGCATGCCGTCGCCGGGCCAGGGAGAGTTTTCGGCGGTCAACTCGACGCTGTCAAGGGGTGTATCCGTGCGGAGGCTCAAGCCCGGCGGCAGTTGTTCGGAAACGGGAAAGTCGGCGAGCAACTCCGCGGACGGCAGACGACACTCGAGATGCCCGGAGACGGTTTTGTTTTGGGTGTCAAGCGTGAGTTTTCCCGACAGGGTGTCGGGTTGTTCACCGGGTGTGGAGAGGGTAACCGTCGGCAGGTCTATGGTGCCGTTTTCGAAGGCGCCTTTAATTTCGAGTGCGCCGAGATTTGTCTTTCGGCATGTCAGTTTGGGCGCGGAGATTCGGAGAGTGCCGGTGAGGGATTCCAAGTTTGGCGGCGACGGATCGAGGGAGATTCGAGTGCTAAGGGGGGCGGGGCAGGAAAAATTTTCTGCCAGCGCGGGAATTTTTTTTATGCGGTTTTGGAGTTGAACCACCGAGAGGCTGCTGTGGAGCTGTCCGGAAATTCGGCGTTTGCGGCGATCGTATTCGAGGTTTCCTCGGGCGGTGGTTCCATTGTCGAGAAATGCTGTCCAAGAGTTGAGTTTGAAGGTTGAGGGGGTGATTTTGCCGGTTCCCTTGAGTGTCCGTACGGGGGTGTTCAGCAGGTAGAAATTGGTCAGTGCGAGGGTGCCTGCGGCCTTGAGGCGTTTGGGATTGTCGAGGGGTAGTTCGAAGGCGATGTGCAGGCCGCTGTCGGCTTCGGAGAAAGTGTTGTTTCGCAGGTCGTTAAGGACGTGGTGAAACAGGGGGGGGAGATCCTTGATTCTGGGCATGTCTGCGCCCGCCCAACTCCAGTTTTTCGGTGGCGCGTGCTGTGGTTTATCCGCCGTCAATGCGCGGAGGGAACTAATGGTGCCTGCGGCGGTGACCGGCAGCTGACGAAACGTTCCGCGCAGTGTTTCAACTCGTAGGTGGTCGGACTCCATCCGTGCCGTCGCGCGTTCGATGTGGGCGATTGGGCGCAAGGCCTGCGTTGACTGGCCGGGAGGGATAAAAATGGAAACGTCAGCAACACTTGCGCTTCGCAAGCGCAGACTTCCGTGCAGTAGCGCGCCGATATTCACCGAGCCCCGGATACGCTTGGCGTGAGCCAGGCGCACGGCCTTGTCGCCCGCGTCGCGCAGGGTGACTTCGCGCAGACGGATGCCGGCGAAAATCCCCACCCGCGCTCGTTCGACGCGAATTTGCAGCCCGTGGTCTGTCAGCCTGGTTTGCAGCTTGCCCGCCACCCAGGGAGTCAGTGCACCCAATTCGCCGGCCAGTTCGACCGCGAGCGCTGCCAGCACAATCGCAAGCAAACAGCCGCGAATCAGCTGAATTGTGCGGCGCCGGTTCATGGTAACGTCACCCGAGGTTGATTGGACGACAATTCGGTCAGCGCTTGGACGCGTACAAATTGTCGCCCGATTTCTGATCCTGGATCAAGTATTCTTCGAGGTGGAGAGTTTCGTCCGGCCGGAACGCGAGTTCGCCGTCGCATTCCTCTTCGAGTTCGCGCAGCAAGGGGGCATCCTCGTTCTTCAGCCGTTCGAGCACCTGGGGATGAACCTTGACCCGCAGTTGCGCGTGTCGGCGGCGTTTGCGCAGCATTTCCAGCAGCGTGCGCTGCAATTCGACGCTTACGGATATCGGCGACTTGACCAAGCCCTTGCCGGAGCAGTAAGGGCAGTCGATGAAGACTCTGCCGCGCAGACTTTCCTGTTGGCGCTGTCGGGTCATTTCCACCAGGCCGAGCTGGGAAATGGGCAGGATTTTGGTTCGCGCGCGGTCCACCGCCATGGCGTCGCGGAAGGCTTGGTAGACGGTTTTTTGGTCCTGACGCTCGCGCATGTCGATGAAATCGATTACGACTAGGCCGCCGACATCGCGCAGGCGAAGTTGGCGCGCGACTTCTTCGGCGGCTTCGAGGTTGGTGTTGAGTATGGTTTCGGGATGGTCTTTGCCGCCGCGGCTTTTGCCGCTGTTGACGTCGATGGCGATGAGCGCTTCGGTTTCGTCGACGCAGATGGCGCCGCCGCTGGGCAGGGGGACGGTTCGTGAAAACAGCGATTCGACTTGGCGGTCGATCTTGTATCTCCGGAAGATGGGCTGCGCCTGCTGATGAAGTCTGACTTTGACGCGTTCCTCGCGCGAGAGTCGCCGCACGGTTTTTTGGGCGATGTCGAAGTCGGCCTTGTTGTCGGCGACAATTTCGTCAACATCTTCGGTAAGGAAATCGCGAAGAGAGCGTTCGAGCAGTGATGGTTCCTGGTAGACGCAACATGGAGCTTTGGTATGGGCGATCTGCTTTTCAGCTTCGCGCCATTCCTCCATGAGCATTTTCGCGTCCTGCTCGATTAATTCCTCGGATTTTCCTTCGCCCGCGGTTCGGCAGATCAGTCCCATGCCTGCGGGGAGGTCGCATTTCTTGAGAATCTGGCGCAGGCGCTGGCGCTCGGCGTTGTCGTCGATGCGTTTGGAGACGCCGACGTGCGTGGAATTTGGCAGCAGTACCAAGTATCGCCCGGCGATGCTGAGGTTGGTGGTCACGCGTGCGCCCTTCGTGCCGATCGGGCCCTTGGTGACCTGGACGAGAATTTCGGAATTCTCCCGGAAAAGTTCGGGAATGTCCTCGACTGGTACGGTTTGTTGATTCTTTTTGCCGCCTTTGCCGCCGCCTCTGCCGCCTCTGCCGCCGCCGCGTTTTTTATTGCTTTTATTTGCTCGGGGTTGTTCGATTTCCTCGCCTTTGAGCTTGCGTGTGATGCGCGAGATCAGGCCGAGGGTGCGGTCTTGCTTGACGTTGGCGTGCGGTCTGGGCTGGCCGGCTTCCTCGGCTTTTTGTTGCGCGGCGCTTTGTTTTCGCGGCAGCGCCTGTTCTTCGAGCAAATCTTCGGAGGCCGGAATCATGTCCCAGTAGTGCAGGAAGGCATTTTTGTCCGTGCCGATGTCGACAAACGCCGCCTGCAGCGACGGTTCCATGTTGCGGATGCGGCTTTTAAAGATGGAGCCGACCAGTCGGTCGACGTCGTTGCGTTCAACGAAGTAATCGCTCAACTGGCCATCCTTGACCATCGCGATTCTTGTTTCTAAGCTTTCACTGTTGATGAGTAGTTGTTTCATTCCTGGTCTTGGTTTTGGTTGTTTTTTTTAAATTCGTTTGGGCTGTTGCTGTGCACGTCGTTTTCAGCAACAAAGGGCGCCGGCAATAAGCAATTTCCGACGTCCTACCCATCTTGGTTCGTTTCCGGCGACGGCAGTACCGTTCCGGGTTCAATGGTGTGGCCGCGAAGAAACTCTTCGGCGGCCATTCGGTTTCGTCCTTCGGGCACCAGGATGTCGATTCTGAGCGTTCCCTCGCCACAGGCGATCCGCAGACCGTCGGAATCCGCTCCGATAATTTGCCCCGGCACTGGTGTGGCCGCGGGGGACGCAGGCAATACGGCGGCTTCGAGCACTTGGATGCGGCTGTGTTGCTTTTTCGCGGGCAGCAAAAACCAAGAGCAGGGCCAGGGATTGAAGGCGCGGATTTCGCGTTCAAGGCGTTCGGCCGGCTTGCGCCAATCGATTTGCGCGTCCGCTTTGCGGAGTTGACGGGCGTAAGTCGCTCCCTGTTCGGGTTGCGGTGTCGGCTGCGCGCCGCGGCGGCAAACCCGCTCCAGCACCGCGCAAATGTGCGTTTGCGCAAGCAACGCCAAACGCTCCGTTAGGACCGCGGCCGTTTCCGTCCCCTCCAAGGGGATGCGGGCGCATTCGTACACCGGACCGGTGTCCAGGCCCCGTTCCATGCGCATGAAGCAAACACCCGTTTCACGGTCCCCGGCCAACAGGGCCGCCGCAATCGGCGCCGCTCCCCGGTGACGCGGAAGCAGCGAGGTGTGAATGTTCAGACAGCCGTACGGAGCGAGGTTGAGAATCGCTTCCTTCAGAAGTTGGCCAAAGGAAAACACCACGATGATTTCCGGCGCCGACGAGGACAGGGATTCCAGAAACTCCGAATCGTTCACCGAGGCGGGCTTGGCGGCGGCAAGACCGTGGGCGTTTGCGCACTCCGCAACCGGGGTCGGCGCGGGCGCACGCCTCCTGCCGGCCGGACGGTCCGGTTGCGTGGCGATGCCGCAAAGGTCGACATCGGCTGTTTTGATCAGGGTCTCCAGCACGGGAACTGCAATGCGGCCGGAGCCGATGAAGTACACACGTATCGGAGACGTTGTTTGAGCGTCTCTGGCATCCACAATCTGGAGTCCGAAAATGTCTGGCGGATGCGAAAACGGCGCGCCGGTTGCGAGAACAAATGCGAGCAGTCACATCCTTGGTAATAAATCGAGAACGAAAAATCTTTATGCTAAATATAGCACGCCATGCCGGTATTGTAAACTCATGAAATCATACAGGGACGAAGGACACCGCGAACGAGCAAGCCGGGTTCGAAAAGTTCGCCGCCACCCGCTAGGGCCTTGTTCATTCGCGGTAGGTTCATGAAAGGTTGCTGCTAGCAGGACCCTATCCGGAAATGTATCCAGCCAATCTTTGAGTTCAAAGCGCCGCCTGCCACCTTGTGTGGCGGGGGCGAAAGTTTGCGGCTGTCAACTGCGCCTGCCACTTATCTCCCTTCCGCCCCGGCCGGCGGCGGAAGGGTGATAAGGCAGGGCAGCCGCATGTAGCCTGAGAACTTATTCACCCACGCCGCCAGGGCGTGAAGGGCTTGCCCCCACCTTTTCTGGACCGGGTACTAGAGGGAGGCGGATCCCAGGCCGCTTTTCACGAGGTACTGCAGGCTCTGTCGGACCGCTTCCATCATGTCGGTATCGCATCGGTCAAGCTCGACCACCAGCCACTGCGCATGGGGCGCGGCTTCTACAATCGGGGGAAAATCCATTTTGCCCTGTCCGGCGGCGGTCATTGCCTCCGTTTTCAGGAGTGGTCCGTCCTTGATGTGCAGCAGGTTCGCCTGTTCTCCGAGTGTGCGAACCACTTGCACCGGATCTTCGCCGCCGACTTTTACCCAGTAGGTGTCGACCGTGAAGTGCAATGCTGGAACCAGTGCGGCAAGCTGCAACAGTGCCGGTTTGCCGTCCACGTGTATGGACAGCTCGAAGTCGTGGTTGTGGTATCCAAAGGTCATTCCTCGCTCTGCACAGTTTTCCGCTGCTTCGCGAAACAGATCCGCTGTTTTCTTGAGCGCGTCCATGCTTTGGAAATTTTCCCCGTTGTAAAACGGGCACACCACGCGGGACGTGCCGAATGCAGCGGCGGCGTCCAGAAGCTCGTTCTTGCGATCCCCGACGGGAATTCCAGCCTGAAAGGCGCTCACTACCATGCCGAGATCGGCAATCCGCTTGGAGGCTTCCACCGGATCTCCGCCGGGAATGTTGCACGGCTCCACACCGGGGTACCCCATTTCAGCAATGCGCGCGAGAGTGCCCCAGGGATCTTCATTCATTTGTTCTCGGACGGTGTACAGCTGGATCGAAATTGGCTTGGACATGAAAAACTCCATATTTGAATTGAGTCGGCGAACCGCATTTGTGTGGCTGCAGAGTAGCATTCCACAACAACTACACTATACCATGTGCAACATCCATTTCCCGGTATGTTTTTGGAATGGTTTCACTTCTGATCTCCGACTTGGTGCAAGCAAGGATGCGGGACAAGGATTTTGACTTTTTTAGCGGACTCAAACGCGCAACAATTCAGAACTCTTGATCTGGCGGAAGACTAAGTGGTACCGAATTGCCTTCGGTTCGGAGAGACCCCACGGGGGTTCCCTTCGGGGCTGCCTTCGGCGGTGTTCCCGTGGTGAATAGGATCATAGTTATGCGGTGACAACG
>JBMCIU010000104.1:0-6377 GCA_048616755.1 Verrucomicrobiota bacterium | reverse complement strand
GAATTCAGAATTCAGCATTCAACATTTAAGAATCAAAATGGCACCGTTGAATTTTCCTAGAAGTCAAGAATTCTGATGGTGGTGC
Organism: Verrucomicrobiota bacterium; assembly: GCA_048616755.1. GTDB lineage: Bacteria > Verrucomicrobiota > Lentisphaeria > Oligosphaerales > CAZSBQ01 > CAZSBQ01. Next base: position 6,292 of record JBMCIU010000104.1, on the reverse strand, counting down.
GTGTCACTACTGTTTCAGCCGGAAGACGATGGGCAGGGTGACGGTTGAGTTCGAGAGTCCGAATTCGGCTGGAGAGGGCAGGTTGGTGAGCGAATCGAGCAGTTGTTGGACGCTTTGGCGCATGGCGGGGGTGTCGGCATCGAGCAACCGAGCTTCGATAACCCGTCCTTTGCGGTCAATGCGCAATCGGGCGCGCGCGCTGTCGTTCGCGGCGCCGCCGCCGGGTTTTTGCCACCGGTCATAGAGATGGGTTCGGACGGCGGCGGCGTACGGGGCGGCATCCCAGGAGGATTGCGGGGCGTTCGAGGCTTCGGCGGCGACGGAGACTTTGGTTTCGCGCTGCAGAGCATTGCGAAGGTTGCTCAAGTCGGGAGGCTGTTCGTTTTGAGCTGCGGACGGGGATGATTGGGTTGAGGTGCGGGCGGGATCGAGTTTGGCGCTGCGGCGAATATCCTCGGCCGAACGCGCGCTCCAGGATTCTTGGGTGGGGGCAGGGGACGACGAGGATTCGGTCGACGCCGAATCGGGTGGGGTAGGGGACGGCGGGGGTTCGCTGGTGTCGGGAGTGTCGGGAGTGTTGGGAGTATCGGGAGTGTCGGGAGTATCGGGAGTATCGGGGGTATCGGGGGTATCGGGGGTATCGGGGGTGTCGGGGGTGTCGGGGGTATTGGGAGTATCGGGGGTGTCGGAGTTTGTCGACGTTTCCGGGCGAGATGAAGCCAGTTGTACGCGCAGAAACTCGGGTGGGGGCTTGTGGAAGAGCCCGGGCAGGCAGATTATCAGTAGGACCGCGGCGTGCAGCGCGGCCACCAGCAGCGTTGTTCGGCGGAGCGAGGGTTGGCTGCCGAGATTCAGTTCAGTCATTGTTCCGGCCCTCCGCTTCAGTGATCAGCGCCACTTCCTCGATGCCGGCATTGCGCACCGCCCGCATCAGGCGGATGATTTCGCCGTACTGTCGGCGGTGGTCGCCGCGCACGCGGACGCTGAGGGGGGGGCCTTGGCTTGCCAGTTGGCGGAGGTGTTCTTCGAGATTGTTCTTGCCGACGGGGTCGCGGTCCACGAACACCTTTCCTTGCCGGTTCAGGCTGACAGTTACGGCCTGGGGTTCCTCAAGGACTTCGGCGTTGAGCTCGGGAAGGGAGACGTCCACTCCGAATTCCATCATCGGAGCGGTGATCATGAACACGATCAGCAACAGAAACGTCAGGTCCATGAGCGGGGTGACGTTGATCTCGTCCCGAATGGGCATTTCCAAATTTTCTCGGCGGTCTCTCATGGTCCTGAATCCGTGACAAATTGACTGTTTTGTGGCTAAATCAGATAACCCAAAGGGTTATGTTACTTTTGTATTGAAATTTGCCCTGCCGGGAAATCCAGCGGCGACACATCTGCTTTGTTGGAAGGCGTTTGCGGTATGCCTATACAGCTGCACGCCTTCCGCCGCGCAGCTGCACCACCGCTGAATTTTCACGGATTCAGGATGGTGTGCTCACGTCAGTTCGCGCCGCAGGTCGTCGGCAACTTCGTCCACCAGGTTGTCCATTTCGTTGCTCATGGCTTTAATGCGTCCGGCGATGGCGTTGTATGCCACCACGCACGGAATCGCGACCAGCAGCCCGACGACTGTGGTCAGCAGGGCGCCGCTGATCCCCGGCGCCATGGCGGCGATGTCGGGACGGCCCCCGCGCGCCATGGCCGTGAAGGCGGCCATGACTCCCCATACCGTGCCCAGCAGGCCGAGAAAGGGGCTGACGCTGACGACTGTGCCCAGCGCGTTGAGGCTGCTCTGCAGTTTAAAAATCTCACCGGCTACTGTGCGGTCCATGGCTTCGCGCACGCGCTCCATCTCCATGTGGGTCAGTCCGCGGGGCAACGAACGTTTGCGGCAATACGTCTCGAAGACGGTTTCGTTCGCGTCGAAAACCGCCATAATTTCGGTCATGGCCGCGCGGTACACCGAGGCCAGCGGTCCACTCTGGGTGGAGTCGACGGCCAAGTCCGTGATTCGCTGTCGTCGTTCGAATTGTTTGCGAAATCCGCGATTGGCGCGGGCGGCGCGGGCGACGCCGCGAAATTTGTCGACGATCAGCGTCCAGGCGTATACCGAGACAAGCAAGAGAAGGATAACGACGGTTCGCGCGAACACGTCACTTTGCTGAAACGCGTACCAGACGACCGCCGGGGGGACGGGGACTAACAATGTTCACCTCGAGATAAGAATGGCCTTGGAAATTTGGGCTTAGGTTTTGATTCAAGTTGTTTTTGAGCGCGCTCGCGAAACGCAATGTTTTCTTGGCAACCGAGTACTGTGAACCGCGAACGATTGTCTATTTTGACATTCATTGACGCATCGTTCTTGTTCTGTGCCGGGCAGTCAATATATTGGCGACTTGCGGAGACGGCGAATCGGATTGCCGATTCGGGCTGAATTCCTTGGAAAAGAGCGAACCGCCTCTGGTTCCACACGAACGACGATTATAAGCATTGCTGTCCCATGTTCCCTTCCAAAACAAGCAAATCCGATGTTCTCACCGGTATCGAAATCGGCACCTCGGCGGTGAAGGTGGCGATGGGATGCCCGGTCGGCGACGGAACCTTTTCGATCCTGGGGCTGGGAAGCGTGCCCGTCCAAGGCGTCGTTAAAGGGGAAATTACCGATATGAGTCTTGCCCGCGAGGCCCTGAACGAAGCGCTGGAAAAGGCGGAGCGGCAGGCGGGAGTTCACGTGCGGGACGTTTTTCTGGCGGTTACGGGCGGGCACATTCGCACTGTGGTCAACGCCGGACGCACCCCCGTACAGGCGGAAGACCGCCGCATTGAGGAGGACGATGTGGTTACCGCCATCCGCAATGCCAAAAGTTACAACCTGCCGCCGGATCGACGTATCATCAATTCCTTGGACCGGCGGTATCTGCTGGACGGCGAGCGCGAAATCGCTTCGCCCTCAGGGCATCCGGCCGGTAGTTTCGAAGCCGAAGTTCTTCTGGCCTACGGCAGCGTAAGTCGGCTGGAAAGTCCCTGCAAGGTGGTCCACGATGTCTTGGGCTACCCGCCGGAGGACATTGCATTCTCGCCGGTTGCCGCCTGTCTTGGCGCCTTGTTGCCCGAACAGCTGGAGCAGGGCACGTTGCTTGTCGATGTGGGTGCCGGTGTAACCGAATATGCCCTGTTTGCCGAGCCGGGCTGCTTTCATGCGGGGCAGGTCACGGTCGGCTGCAATCACCTCGCCAATGACTTGGCCATTGGTTTGCGTCTGTCCTATCCCAAGGCACGGCAACTGTTGCTCGACTTGGACAAGTACGGCTCGGCCTCGATGGAGCCCGACGGCAACCGGCGCATGGTCGAGATCGACACCGTCACCGCCATGCACCGACGCATTCCGGTTGCGACCATTGAACAGGTGATCGAGTTGCGGTTGCGCGAGTTGTTCGAGGTGATCGCTGCGGACATTCGCGCGGCGGACGCACTTCCCAGGGCCGGTCATGGTGCAGTCTTGTGCGGCGGGGGCGCGGGCATCTCGGGCATTGAGTCCCTGGCGTCGAGTATTTTGGGTATGCCGGTGCGTCCGGCCGCACCGGCGCGAGCGCATTTGCCCGAGGGCGCCGCGGACCCGGAACGCTACTTGGTGCCCATCGGGCTGATCCACTACGGTGAATTTATTCTGCAAGTGTCCCAACAACCGCAAAAGTCCCTGGTGCAGCAGATTCGCGCCGATATGAGCACGCTCGGAAGAGTGATCAAACAAGCCTTTAAATGGTAGATCTTAACAAGTTTGCTGATTCATGGTCTCGGCGCTAGATTGTCCTATGGTTGCAGATGCATTTTCCAATACAATCCGTGCTGTCGCCGAAGCGCTTGATGAAGCTGGAGGTGAACTATGTCGAAGAATAGACAGTCTCGAAGATTTCGACGAAACGTTAAATTTCCGTGTGATCAAAGCGAACAATCCAGCGCCCGGACCGCAGTTGTCGATGGCAGAGCACGCAAACTTCCTTGATGCGATGTGGTCGAGCTTGACGCATGAACAGATTCGGGAACAGCAACGGATGCGCAAACCAGTCAACGCACGTTTTCGCCTATGACCGCTGACAATAACCATGTCGACGACGCATCCCACCAGCCGGACGAGGAGCGTCCCATCGTGATTCTGGGCATCGGCGGCGGCGGCAGTGCCATTGCGGCGCGCGTCGCCGGACTCGGGGCTCTTCCGCCGATCGTGCCGACGGCGGCCGACACCGACCGTGAGGCGCTCGAGCGCTGTGCGGGGATCGAAACCATCCTTCTCAGCGGCCAATGGACCGCGCAGCGCGGTACCGGCGGCGATCTTTTGGTGGGGGAACGCGCGGCATCCGCCAGCGCGCGGGAACTGGATGAGTTGATACAACCCGCTCGCCTGCTGATTGTCGTCACCGCCTTGGGCGGCGGCACTGGAGCGGGCGCGGCCAAGGTGGTGGGGCGCATTGCACAGAAGCACGGGGTCCTCACACTGCTCGCCGCGACATTGCCGTTTTCGTTTGAGGGCAACGCCAGGCAGCGCGACGCCAACGAAGGGCTGGAGCCGTTGCGACACTTGGTCGACGCGGTGATTGCGGTACCCAACGACATGTTGTTCAACACCCTGGCTGCGGATACGCCGGTTTCCGAAGCATTCACCATGACCGACGGCATTCTTGCCCGAGTGGTCTTGGGACTGGGGCGTCTCGGTTTTTCCCGCGGAATTTTGCCCGCGGATTTTTCGCGTCTGCGCAATCTTCTTCATCGTCGTTCGGCCACCTGTTCGCTAGCGGTGGGGCACGGTTGCGGTGAAAACCGTTGGCAAACCGCCGTGGAACAGTTCATGGAGTGTCCGCTGCTCGGCGGCGACAGTGCCCTGCAGCAAGCCGATTTCGCGTTGTTGACCATTGTCGGCGACGCAAGTCTGGCCATTGGCGAGGTGCGCGCGGCCATGACGGCGCTGCAGGAGCGTTTTGCGGACTCCGCAACTCTCATTACGGGCGCCTATGTCAGTCCGGACGTGGACGGAATCGAGCTGACCGGCATCGCGGGACGCTACCTGGATCGCGGCCCGGAAAGCCGGCAGGCGAGGGGGGGCGAAGCAACCGCGCGCCCCCCCGGCACCTTCCCGTTCGCCGAGCCGCAGGACCACCGTGAATCGCCGAAACGCAGTCGGCCCGTTCAAGCCGAACTGCCACTCCAGGAGCAGTCGCTCGGCATCTTCGCCCATGTTGCAGGCACAGCGGTGCGCGGCGAAAATCTTGACATCCCAACCTTTCAGCGCCGGGGCGTCCATCTGGACTTGGCCGAAGCCAATGATCCCAAACCTTCGAAGCAGCCCCCCGAAAAAGCCGGGGGTGAAACCTGAATCCGTGACAAATTGACTTTTTTAGGCTAATTCGGATAACCGGATGGGTTATGATGCTTTCCATTTAAAATTTGCCCTGACGGGAAATTCAGCGGCGGCGCATCTGCTTTGTTGGAAGGCGTTTGCGGTATGTTTATACAGCTGCACACCTTCCGCCGCGCATCTGCACCACCGCTGAATTTTCACGGATTCAGGTGAAACCGAGACATGAAGCATGAAAAAAATACTTCCCGCAGCCTTGTGCGGCGTCCTTGCCGTCGCCGGTTGCACAGACATGCAGGAAACTCCAATGCCGACAGTTGACGGCGAGAAGGCGCTGGACTATGTCCGCGAATTTGTTCAGCTCGGCCCTCGTGTATCGGACATGGAAGGCGCGCGCCGCGCCGCGCGATATCTGCGCGACAGAGCCGAGGAACTGGGCTGGGAAGTCTCCGTGGACACTTGGAGCGAAGATACCGACAACGGTAGGATGACGTTTCGCAATGTGCATGCTGTTCTGCCCGGCAAAGGCGAGGATTTCGTCCTGCTCGGCAGTCATTACGACACCAAGCATCTTCCCGAGATACCGGAGTTTGTCGGCGCCAACGATTCGGGCTCCAGTACCGGTTTGCTGCTGGCATTGATGGAAGTTTTGGCCGAAAATCCGCCCTCGCATACGATCGAGTGCGTGTTTTTTGACGGCGAGGAATCCCGCGTTCGCTACACCAGCGGCGACGGCCTGCACGGCAGCCGGCGGCACGTTAAAAAGCTCATCGCCGAAAATCGACTCGAACGTTGCCGAGCGCTGCTTCTGATGGATATGGTCGGCGACCGCGATCTCAAGGTCGCTTTCCCGCCCAGTTCGTCATCAAAGCTTGTCGGCCAAGCCTTCGAGATTGCCGAGCGGCAGGGGGTGCGACAGCATTTCGGCTACCGAACCCAAGGCGACAT
>JBMCIU010000103.1:0-6384 GCA_048616755.1 Verrucomicrobiota bacterium | reverse complement strand
CGTGAAATTCTGGTCTCGCAGGAGCCCACCCACGAACCGCCGGTTCGACACCCGTCGGGTGAGACTGAAAAGAATGAATCCTGAATTCTCAATACCGAATTTTGAATTCTGAATCTTGAATTTTGAATTTTGAACTCGGAACTCGGAACACTGAATACCGAATCTTGAATTCTGAATCTTGAATCTTGAATTCTGAATCTTGAATCTTGAATTCTGAATCTTGAATTTTGAATTTTGAATGCCGAACTCCGAACTCGGAACTCGGAACTATCATCAAGTTTCACAGGAGCGAAATCCTGCACCTTAACTATAAACTCTCCGCGCCAAAACAATACCCGAATTAACGGTACTACAGTATTTTTCGTGGGTTCGGAACGCCGGGCTGAATGCCCGAACCATGCCCAGCCCAGGGCTCGCAGACCCTGGGCTGGCTATGGACCGGGGCGTTGCCCCGAGAATCGGCGCCACCCACGAAATTTCCAGTAGTGCCGAATTAACAAAGGCGACGAATTTCCGGGTGTTGGATCCCGGCTCCGTCATTCGTTAATGGGCGGGGCTCGGCGGCAGTTTCGTCCTGCAAAACTGCTTGGAGTCGCGGGTGCCGCCGGGGACTACTTAACCGTGGTTCGCTGGCGGACCGCTTCAAACAGAAAGAGCGTGGTGGCGGTGGCGACATTGAGGGAATCCGCCTGACCAAACATGGGAATCTTGACTTTTAGATCGGCCCGTTCCATCCACCGTTTGCTGAGTCCGTATTGTTCGGTTCCGACAGTAATGGCAATCGGCCTGGTGAGGTCGACATCGGTGTAAACCGATTCGGTGTGCGGAGTGGCCGCGAGGGTGGCAATGCCCTTGTCCTTAAGCCACTGGAGGACTTCCTCGCTGGTTCCTTCGGCAACCGGAACCGTGAAGAGCGTGCCAATGCTGGCGCGAACCACATTGGGATTGAATAAATCGGTGCAGCGGTCGCAGAGGATCAGCGCGTCCACGCCCGCGGCGTCCGCTGAGCGCAACATAGTGCCAAGATTGCCCGGCTTCTCAATGGCTTCGGCCACCAGCAGAAAGGGGTTAGCCGGCAGGTCCAAATCGGCAATATGTCGACGGCGCTGCGGCGCGACGGCGATCAGCCCCTCGGGGCGGTCGCGGTAGGCCATTTTGCTCAATACCTCGGCACTGACGGACAACACCTCGGCGCCGGCCTGCGCCAGACGATCCAACAGGGCGGGCTCGTTGTCGCCCTGAAACAGGTCGGCGCAAACGTAGACCTCACGCACGGGATAGCCGTTGTCGACCGCGCGCAGAAGCGGCCGGTAGCCCTCGATGATCATCAGTCCCTCGCGGTCGCGATCCCGTCGGTCGCGCAGGCGGACCACATGCTTCACCCGGGGATTCTGCAGGCTGGAAAGAATGGGGTTGTTTTTGTTCGCGCGCGTCATTTGATAGCGATAGCCATTATTGGTCCTCCGGCGGCGTCGGAGGTTCGGGTTCGGGTCGTTGGCGAATGACGGCGTAGAAGACGTCGAAGAGGTTGACGAGCCAAATCACGCCCATTGCGACGAAGGCGGCGACGATGCGGGGAATGGAGTACTGCGGTTCTTCCAGGCTGCCTCCCTGGATATCGGCAAAGGCGAGGACGTAAAGGGTTCGGATCACTGGCAGGGTCTCGATCAAAAACCAGGCGACCGCGGCCGCGCTCAGGGCAAGATAAACCGTACCGGCCAAACGGCGGCTCTGCACGAACTGTCCCAGGCCGGGGCAGATGAATCCGGAGAGGATGACGGGTATGCCTGCCGGCATGCGTTTTGTTGGCCTTGTCGTGTTGTCGTCGTTGGTCATGGTTTTTTCTCGCTGTTTTTAGCTTCTTGCCACAGTTGTTCCAGTTCGTCGATTTCACAGCCGGAGGCTTCCTTGCCGCGCTGTTTGAGCAGTTCTTCCATGGAACGGAATCGGCGGTCGAATTTGCGAATGGTGGCGTGCAGCAGTTCCTCGGGGCATTCGTCGCAAAACCGACTCAGGTTGACCACGGAAAACAGCAGGTCGCCGATTTCCTCGGCGATTGCGTCGCGTTCGCCCTCGCGCAAGGCTTCTCGCGTTTCCAGCAACTCCTCTTCTATTTTGGCGATGACGCCGTCGATAGCGGGCCAGTCGAAGCCGACCTTGGCGGCTTTGTGCTGGATTTTGCGGGCGCGATGGAGGGCGGGCAAGTGCCGCGGCACTCCCTCGACAGCGGACGAGGAACGATGCTCCTTGCCCTTTTCCTCCCGCTTGATTTTTTCCCATTGATCGATGACGCCCTCGGCGCTGTCTACGGTGGTTTCGCCGAAGACATGGGGGTGTCGGCGGATCATTTTCTCGCAGCACAGGCGGGCGGCGGTTTGCAGATCGTAGCGTCCCTCTTCCTCGGCGATTTGGCAGTGGAAAACGAGCTGCAGCAGGATGTCGCCGAGTTCCTCGGCCATGTTGAGATCGTCCCGCTCGTCCACGGCGTCGAGGAATTCCGCGACTTCCTCGACGATGTAGGGCTTCAGGCTCTCGTGAGTCTGCTCCTTATCCCAGGGGCAGCCGTCCGGCGCGCGCAGGCGGGCAAGTATGCGGACCAATTTCTGAACGTAATCGATGTTGTCGGCCTGTCTGGTTGCGCTGTTTTCGGGCATGGTGTTCAGTCTCCGGCGTTTCGCGCCTGGACAATGCGGTCTCGTCCGGCATGGTCGGGAAGGATATGTACGTCGACAAAGCCGCGCGTTTCGAAGAGTTTTTTTACGGCCTCGCCCTGACGTGCGCCAATTTCGCAGAACAAGTCGGCGCCGGAGAGCAGGTGGTCGGCGGCCTGCTCGGCGATGCGCCGGATAACGTCCAGTCCGTCGTTTCCCGCTCGGAGGGCTTCGGGCGGTTCGTGGTCGCGAACTTCCGGATCCAACTCGGCATACTCGGACTCGGAAACATAGGGCGGATTTGTGACAATGACAGCAAAGCGTTCGGATGCCGGATCAAACAAATCCCCTTGGCGCACCTCCACGCTCAGTCCGAGGCGCTGCGCATTTCGCTTGGTTGTCGACACCGCCGCCGAAGAGCTGTCCGCGGCAACAATGCGCCGCGGCGGGGCGAAGTTTGCAGCCAGGGCCAGAGCAATGGCGCCGCTGCCGCAGCACAGGTCCAAGACAGGCCCCGGCGGATGCGAGGTTCGCAGCACTAAGTCCACCAGCCACTCGGTCTCGGGACGGGGGATCAGCACGCCGGACGCAGTTTCCAGCTCCAAGCTGTAGAATTCGGTGCTGCCCAGGATGTACTGCAGCGGTTCGCCCGCGCTTCGGCGCTCGACGGCTTGCTCGACGCGCCGGGCGTTTGCGGAATCCGCAACTTCGTCGGGCACAGTGAGAATTCGGGTTGCGAAGTTCGCGAAAGAGTGTTCGCAGATCCAACGCGCCTCCTGCTCCGCATTGTCGATTCCGGCGGCACGGAGACGACGGAGCGTGTGGTGATGCAGTTCCTTGCACGTCATGGCAAATTCAGCGGCGGATCCGTGGTTGGTGTCACTGCGCCGGGGCCTGGTAGTGGGCTTCCACTTCGATGCTGATCCCGCCGCGCGGGTTGAAGACGCCTTCGACGCGGGCTTCGCGCGGTGCGCACGCGGCGACCACGTCGTCGAGGATCCGGTTGACGGCTTCTTCGTGGAAGGTGTTGTGATTGCGAAAGGCGAACAAGTAGAGTTTCAGCGATTTGCTTTCGATGCAGGTTTGATCGGGGATGTAGCTGATGGTGACGGCGCCGAAGTCCGGCTGGTTGGTAATCGGGCATCGGGAGGTGAATTCCGGGCATCGGAAAGTGATCCGAAAATCCCGCCCGGCGTAGCGATTTCGGAAGACTTCGAGGCGCGCCTGTTCCGGCGATTCCGGGTAGCTGGTTTCGGTTGCGCCGAGCAGGGTCAGGTTTTCGCGGTCGGCGGCGGCAATGTCGGCGGCGCTGTTGTCGCTGTTGTTGTTCGGGGTTTTCGAGGTCATTGTCACGTTCCTTCTTGCAGGCGGATCCAACCGTCTTGCTTGTGGGAGCGGTAGATCCCGAGGACCACATCCATGGTGTGAGCGGCCGAGCGTACTGTGACAAACGGTTTGCGGCGCTCGCGAACGGCATCGGCGAACTCCGCGATAAGAGCGGCGTGCCCGGTGCCGTAATAGGTCTTGCCCAAAGCGGCATCCGCAGACTCGGCGTGACAGGTGGCAAAGCGTTCGCGAACGGATTCGGCCAGCTCAGCATCGCGAAATTCGATTTTTATGGGGCGGTCGTTGCGGATCTCCAGCGAGCCCTCGGTCCCGTGAATCGCCACGGTGCCCTCCCATTTGAGGTGGCTCGAGCAGGTGGCTTCAATGCTGCCGATGCTGCGGCTGGGGAAACGCAGCAGGGCCGCGGCCGTGTCCTCGGTCTCCATCGAGTCCTCATGAGTGAGGTTGGCATAGGTCCCGCACAGCGAGTCGGCGGGCCCCATGAACCAAACCAGCAGGTCGATGAAATGGATGGCCTGATTGATGAGTACAGCACCGCCTTCGTGCTCCCAGGTGCCCCGCCAGTCGTCGCCGAGATAATACTCGTCCGTGCGCTGACAACGCAACTGGATGTTGCCAGTCAAAATCTGACCCAGCGCACCGCTTTGGATCAGCTCCTTGACGAGTCGGTTAACCGGATCCAGACGATGCTGGAAGACTACGCCAAAGACACGCTCCGGATAGGCTTCATGCGCGCCAATCATGTCCCGCACACCCCGCGAGTCCGCAGCCAGGGCTTTTTCGCACAGCACGTCCTTGCCCGCGTTGATGGCATCAACGGCTACCGCCACGTGCGCCGCATGGTCGGTGCAGATACACACGAAATCCACATCCGCATCCGCCAAGACCTCGCGATAGTTCGCGGTGGTTTTTGCCACCGCAAACTCGCAACTCAGGGATTTTGCCTTGGCAACATCGAGGTCGCAAGCCCAGCGAACGTCAATGTCGCCGGCGGCCTGCAAAGCACGAACATGGGTGCGGGAGATTACCCCGCACCCAATGATTCCGCATGTCAAAGGTTTACTCATGTTACGCGAAACTGCCCGAGAGATCCTCGGCCCCCTTCTTGACGACTTTCTTCTCGTAGCGAGAGGTTTCGATCCGCTTGTCCAGCTCGGCCTTGTACTCGTCCTCGTCCACGGGAATATCCACCCAGTCGTTCTTCCAGGCCGACAACAGCATGGCATTGGAGATTTGCAGGCTGCGAATGCCTTCCTCGCCGGGAGCAAGCAGATCTTTGCCGTCGCGAATGGCAGCAGTCCAGTTCCGGCAGATGCCGGTATGCTCGTCGCCGTGACCGGCCGCGGGCACGCTGCACTCCCAGGTTTCCGGGTTGCCGAAACTGCCCTTGGTGGTTTTGCAGAATTCCGAGACGGACTGGCGGGTGCGCCAGAACGTGAGTTTGCCGTTCTCCATAACCACCTTGCCGCGGTCGCCGATCACCTCGAAGCGATTGGTTCCCGGCGCTTCGCCGGTGGTGGTGATGAACAGCCCGGTCGCGCCGTTTTCATACTCGGCATAGGCGGTGACTTCATCCTCGACTTCGATGTCGTGATACTTTCCGAAGGAGGCAAAGCTGCGGATTCGCGCGGGCATGCCGGCGATCCACTGCCAGAGGTCAAGATTGTGCGGGCACTGATTGAGCAGAACGCCGCCGCCCTCGCCGCGCCAGCTGGCGCGCCAACCGCCGGAATCATAGTAGGCCTGGCTGCGGAACCAAGTGGTGATGATCCAGTTGGTGCGCTGAACTTCGCCCAGCTCGCCGGACTCGACCAAGTCGCGGAATTTCTTGTGCACCGGGCGGGTGCGCTGATTGAACATCAGACCAAACACGCGGTCGCTCTTCGCCGCGGCCTCATTCATCTCGCGCACCTGCTTGGTGTAGACGCCCGCAGGCTTCTCAACCAGCACGTGCAGGTTGTTCTCGAGCCCCTTGATCGCCAGACGGGGATGCTCGTAGTGGGGCGTGGCGACATAGATGCCGTCCACCTCTCCCGAGGCAATCATCGCGTCGGCATCCTCAAAATACTTGGTGCCCTCGCCGAACTTTTCCTTAGCCTTCTGCAAACGCTCGGGATCAATATCGCAAACCGCGGCAACGCTGGCGCCCTCAACGTTGTCGGCGAACATGCGGGCGACCCCGGTTCCCATGTTGCCGTAGCCAATCACTCCTACTCGTACTTCTTTACTCATCTTTTACTCCTGTGAAACTGGTTTCAGTTTTCGGTGTTCAGTGTTCAGAATTCAACATTCAGAATTCAAAATTCAAGATTCAACATTCCGAATTCAAAATTCAGAATTTATCGCCGGGTGTTCAGTCTCACCCGGCGGGCGAATTCGTATACTT
>JBMCIU010000102.1:0-6413 GCA_048616755.1 Verrucomicrobiota bacterium | reverse complement strand
TTCCCCCGGCAGATAACGTGGTAGCAGGCATCCGGGAATTCGATACGCAACGGTCCGGGCATGGCGTGTCTCCTAAAAAAACATACCTTATCCTTTAACCTAAATAAAGTCAAATAAGAGGACCCGCCCGGGGCTCCAAAGACGAACAACGGCATGCAGGCGGTTTGCGCGCGCGAGGCGCGTTGGAGGGCGAGAGTTCTCTCGACCCCCGCCGGTTGTCGCATGGCGAGGGTGGTTTCCCGCGCCGACAAACGCGTCGTCTTTCGAGGATACGCGGGGCGCCAATGTCGACGCGCCCGGCTCGACGGGAGTCTCGCCCTCCATGGCGGCCCGCTCGGACACGCAATGGAGGGCGCAGGGTTACTGTTGCTTTTCGACGGCGGCTTGGGCGGCCGCCAGGCGTGCGATGGGCACGCGGAAGGGGGAGCAACTGACGTAGGCAAGGTCCAGGGATGCGCAGAATTTGACGCTGCGGGGATCGCCGCCGTGTTCGCCGCAGATGCCCAGTTTAATGTCGGGTTTGGTTTTGCGTCCCAGCTCGCAGGCCATTTTGACCAGTTTGCCGACGCCGGGCTGATCCAGCACCTGGAAAGGATCGTATTCGAAGAACTGTTTGTCCTCGTCCTGCACGTAGGGTCCGAGGAATCGCTCCGAATCGTCGCGACTGAAGCCACATGTCATCTGGGTGAGGTCGTTGGTGCCAAAGCTGAAGAAGTCGGCTTCTTCGGCGATTTCATCGGCGGTGATTGCTCCGCGCGGAACTTCGATCATGGTGCCGATTTTGTGCGCGATGGTTTTGCCGCTCTCCTCAAAAACACCCTGGATTGCCTTTTGCGCATGTTTTTTGCAGAAGGCGTATTCCTTGACGTGTCCTACCAGCGGGATCATGATTTCGGGGTGAACCTCGATGCCTTCGTTCGCGACTGCGACTGCGGCGCGCATGATCGCCTGTACCTGCATTTCGAGGATTTCCGGGTAGATGACCGCCAAGCGGCAGCCGCGAAAGCCCAGCATGGGATTGAATTCGTGAAGCGACTCAACGACGGCCTTGACCTGTTCGGTTGTGGTGCCGAGCTGCTTGGCCACTTCGGCCTGCCCCTTTTCGTCATGCGGCAGAAACTCGTGCAGCGGCGGATCCAGCAGACGAATCGTGGCGGGTCGTCCCTCGAGCACGCGGAAGATGGCCTCGAAGTCGCCCTGCTGCATGGGCAGCAGCTTCGCCAGTGCGCGGCGGCGGTCTTCGAGGGCGTCGGCCATGATCATTTCGCGCATGGCGGTGATTCGCTCGCCTTCGAAGAACATGTGTTCGGTACGGGTCAGACCGATGCCCTCGGCCCCGAATTTAACGGCGATTTTGGCGTCGTTGGGCGTGTCCGCATTGGCTCGCACGCGCAGGGTGCGCAGTTCCTCGACGAATTCCATGAATTCAGCGTATTCCCGATAGAGGCGGGATTCGTCGGCGGTCATTTCGCCGTTAAGGACTTGGACGATTTCGGAGGGGCGCACGGGAATATCGGCGTTGTAGACCGCACCGGTAAATCCGTCGATGGCGATTTTGTCGCCTTGTTTGACGACTTGTCCGCCGATGGTCATCTGTTGGGCGGCGTAGTCGATTTTGATATCACCCGCGCCTGCCACGCAGGGGCATCCCATGCCGCGGGCGACGACGGCGGCGTGACTGGTCATACCGCCGCGCGCGGTCAGCACTCCCTGGGCTGCTCCCATGCCGCCGATGTCTTCGGGGCTGGTCTCGATGCGCACCAGCACGACCTTGTCGCCGGCGGTCGCCATTTTTTCGGCTTCATCGGCGGTGAAGACCGCTTTGCCGCAGGCGCCTCCTGGACTGGCGTTGAGGCCGCGGGTTGCCGGCGTGATGCCGCGGTTGTCGATTACGTCCTGGTCGAGCACGGGTGCGAACAGCTTGTCGAATTCGTAGGCGGGTATGCGGCGGACGGCGGTTGCCTTGTCGATGAGTCCTTCCTCGAACATCTCGACCTGTGTGCGCAGCCAGGCAAAGACCGTGCGTTTGCCGGTGCGGGTCTGCAGCATGTAGAGCTTGCCCTCTTGGATCGTGAACTCAATGTCCTGCATGTCTTTGTAGTGCTGCTCCAGCTTGCCGCGGATGTCGACGAGTTGGTTGTAGGCGTCCTCGTTGATGTCCTTGAGTTCGGAGACTGATTTGGGAGTGCGGGTGCCGGCGACCACGTCCTCGCCCTGGGCATTCATCAGAAACTCGCCGTAGAAGGCGTTTTCGCCGGTGGACGGATCGCGGGTGAAGGCGACGCCGGTTCCGGAGGTTTCGCCCATGTTTCCGAAGACCATGGTCTGGACGTTGACCGCTGTTCCCAGGAGGCCGCGGATGTCGTTCATTTGGCGGTACTTGATGGCGCGCGGGTTGTCCCAGGAGCCAAACACGGCGTCGATGGTCTTAAACATTTGTTCGTAGGGATCGGCGGGGAAGGGTTCGCCCACTTCTTTTTTGTACACGTCCTCGTAGCGGTCGACCACCTTCTTCCGGTCGTCCGCATCCAATTCGGTGTCCAGTTCGACGCCTTTTTCGTCCTTGACGCTCTGCAGGGCGTGTTCGAACTTGTCGTGTTCCACGCCCATGACCACGTCGCCGAACATCTGGATGAACCGGCGGTAGCTGTCCCAGCCGAAACGTTCGTTGCCGGTCTTTTTGATCATGCCCTGAAGCGATTCGGGACTCAGTCCCAAGTTGAGTACGGTGTCCATCATTCCGGGCATTGAAACGGCGGCGCCGGAGCGCACCGAAACCAGCAGCGGATCGGTTTGATCGCCCAGCTTCTTGCCCATAAGCTCTTCGAGTCTGCGGACGTGGTTCATGACTTCATCGCGCAACCCCTCGGGGTACTTGCCGTTGTGTTCGCTAAAGTATCGGCAGGCTTCGGTGCTGATAGTGAAGCCGGGAGGGACCGGCAAGCCCAAATTGGTCATTTCCGCAAGGTTCGCCCCCTTTCCGCCGAGCAGTGCCTTCTGGTCGGATCGACCCTCGGCCTCGCCGTTTCCAAAGAAATAGACGTACTTCGTTTTTGACATGTCAAACTCTCTCCTGCTGTCGGTTCGTGAAGGAAATGTTCCAGCCGAAATAATGCGCGAGCACCCGGCTGTAGATCAATATTTCCGCAGTATTGCCCCCGTGAAGCTCGATCGCAATTTGATGCTCGGGCACACTCGGCGCGGCCGTCGTATTTTTGAAATGCGGGGCGTGCAGCGCTTGCAGTACTATAGACGAAGTTGGCGATTTGTCGAGCAGTGGCGTTGGGCGTTGCAGTGCAACAGCCTTCCGCGCACGACTGAAGTTTGGTTGGCTGACGGGCTTCTTGGCGGTATCGCAGGTCCGTGGGCAGGTCGGTTGGCAAACTGTAAAACACGTGCTACAGTACCTGCATCTTGGTCGCGATTTGCGATCACGCCGGGACCGCATGTTGGTGTCATGATGCAGGAGTCGGTAAATAGGCACATGACACACATGACAGGAGATATCCATGGATATCTACGTAGGCAACTTGCCGTATTCGGCGGGTGACAGCGAACTCCGCGAACTTTTCGAACAGCATGGGACGGTTTCTTCCGCCCGTGTTATCACCGACCGGGACACCGGCCGCTCCAAGGGATTCGGTTTTGTCGATATCCCCGATCAGGGTGAAGCTGAAAAGGCTTGCACCGCTCTGAACGACGAGGACTTCATGGGGCGCAATCTGCGCGTCAACGAAGCCCAGCCCAAGGAAGGGCGGGGTGGCGGCGGCGGTGGTCGCAGTGGCGGCGGCGGTCGCAGCAGCGGTGGCGGCAATCGCTGGTAGCTCCCCATTTTAACAACTGAATACCGGGCGGGTATTTACCTCGCCCGGACTTTTTCGAGCCGCTCCACTCTGGGGCCGTTCACTGTCGCATGCCCATGCGACCCACTCTTTTCCACACGTCCGGCGGGTAGAGATTGGCATCAGGCCGGACCAGGAAAAGACATGCAAAACAATACCCGTGCGCCCCGAGCGCATCAGTCCTCTACCGCCCCGAAACCGCAAACGGTGGATACCTCGTCTCCCGAGGGCGCGTTCAGCGCGCTCATTCCCGCGCTTCAGCGCGCCGTGACAACCGAGGGGTACACCACGCCGACCCCCATCCAAGAGCAGTGCATCTCGCACCTGTTGGACGGTCGCGACTTGATGGGAAGCGCGCAAACCGGCACCGGTAAAACCGCCGCCTTCTCCCTCCCCTTGCTTCAACGGCTCGCAGCCAAGAAACAGCGCCCGAACGCAAACTGTCCCCGCGCCCTTATCTTGGCGCCAACCCGCGAACTCGCCGCCCAGATCGGCAACAGCATTGCCACTTACGGGCGATATCTCAAGCTCAGTCACACCGTTGTCTTTGGCGGGGTCAACCAATTCCCCCAGGTCAAGGCGCTTAAACGAGGGGTCGACATCCTTGTTGCCACTCCCGGACGTCTGCTCGACCTCATGCAGCAGGGACACATTCGCCTCAAGGAAGTGGAGGTCTTCGTCCTTGATGAAGTTGACCGCATGCTTGATATGGGATTTATTCCCGACATCAAACGCGTGCTTGAAAAACTTCCCAGTCAGCGCCAGACGCTGTTTTTCTCGGCTACGCTTTCCCCGAAGATGGTCGAGTTGGCCAACAGCATGGTTACCGATCCGGTTCGCGTGACCATTGCGCCCGAGAAGCCCACTGTTGAAGCCATTGAGCAGAAAGTTCTGTTTGTCGGCAAGAACAACAAGGATTCTCTGCTGTTGTCGCTGCTTAAGGACAAGCAAGTTGACAAGGCGCTTGTGTTCATCCAGATGAAGCATTCGGCCAATCGTCTGGTTAAGACGTTAGACTCCGCGGGTATTCGCGGCACGGCGATACACGGCAACAAAACCCAGGCTGCGCGCACCAAGGCTCTCGACGGTTTTCGACGCGGGCGCTTCCAGGTTTTGGTTGCCACCGACGTGGCCGCTCGCGGTCTTGATGTGGATGACATCACGCACGTGATCAACTACGATCTGCCTATTGAGCCGGAGACTTACATCCACCGTATAGGGCGAACCGCCCGCGCGGGCGCCACTGGTGATGCCATTTCATTCTGTTCCGCAGAAGACCGCGCCTATCTGCACGGCATCGAACGGCTCCTCGAGAAACCGGTGCCCGCCGATCTGGAGCACGAATATCACTGCGAAGACGCCCGCAAATCCCGGCAATCCCCGCCCAAACGTGGTGGCGGCGGAAAAGGCAGGGGCAATCGCAAGTTCCAAAATTCTCGCCCGAATAAAAAATCTTCGGCGCGTCCCAATAACAACCGCAACCGCTCCCGAGCCCCGCGCTAGACTCTGTCCGTAACGGTGTCTGTCAAGCTGTTCTCTGAGTTCAAAGCGCCGCCTGCCACCGTGCGTGGCGGCGGGGGGAAGTTCGCGGCTATCAATCGCGCAACCACTTTCCTCCCCTTCCGCCGCCGGCCGGTGACGGCGGACGGGGGGAGGGTAGCCGCATGTAGCCTGAGAACTTATTCACCCACGCCGCAAGGGCGTGGGGGTCTTTATCAAACGTATGGGTATGGTTGATAAACTGACAACGGAACGGCGCAGTTGGACGATGTCGCGGGTTCGCTCCGGGAATACCAAGCCGGAGCTGATCGTGCGTTCCCTGCTGCATCGATGCGGACTGCGCTTTACTTTGCGACGTCGGGACCTGCCCGGCAAACCGGATGTTGTGTTGCCCAAATATCATGCGGCGATTTTTGTGCATGGATGTTTTTGGCATCGGCATTCGGGTTGCCCCCGCGCAACAACACCCAGTACGCAACGCGATTTCTGGGAACGGAAATTTGCCCGCACTGTCGAGCGCGATCAAGAGAACGAACAGCGCCTCCGCGAGCAGGGCTGGCGCGTGTTCGTGGTCTGGGAGTGCGAGGTCACCGCCGACCCCCGGGCAACGGTTCGGTATCTCATCGAAAACATTGCCCCGGAACGCGCGCCTGGAATTCGCTATGATACTCTCCCCGACCGACGCGAAACCCTTCGCGTAGCCGAACAACGACTGCACTGGCAGCTTCGCGCCACCGATGAGTCGTAAAAATGGTACCGCCTTCGGCGGATGGGGGAATGCAGCTCCGCCTGAAAGGCAGAGCCACGAGTGGCAGCGCTGCGGCGGATGCTAGGATTCGGCGCGTTTGGCTTCCACTTCTTCGGATGAGCGTGCGGTGAATCGGCAGCGCGGGAAGTTTTTGCAACCGATAAAGTTGCCGTTGCGTCCACGGCGGGTGACCAGTTTGCCGCCGCATTTGGGGCAGGGTGCATCGGGATCTTTGTATGGCGCGGTAGTGCCCCCCGGCAGACCGAGTTTTTCAGCTTTTTTCTCGTAGTCGGGGATCTGTTGGGCGTAGCGTTTGATCAGCT
>JBMCIU010000101.1:0-6445 GCA_048616755.1 Verrucomicrobiota bacterium | reverse complement strand
TCGCCAGAACGGCGGCAACGATGCCGTGGATCGCCGAAGCCCGAAGCGGGATGCCAATATCGAGAAGCCGATATCGAACTATGGCGTAAAACGTCAGCAGAGACCAAGTTACCGGGCCGGCGGCACCCAAAAGGATAATGTTCTTTTGGGGCGTGACCAGAGGCGCGACAAAGTTAGTCAGATATCCAATAACAAACGTCAAGATCAATCCTGTTATAGCGTAGTTGATCTGCATTCGCTCCCTCCCTGCAGGGGCGCGCGCATGACTGCGCAAAAGATTCGTCGTGCCCCATCCGAACATAACCAACATATAGGCGACAAACACAGCGTGCAGCGGGCCGGTGACCAGCTTCCAATGTCCCCCTTGGGGCAGCGCATCCCGCTGAACCAAGTCGGTCAGGCACAGGCCAGTTACCGCGCCTGCGGTCAGCACGGTCGCGCACACAAGCCACTTGGACGGCATGGGCACATGATACGTCTCGGGAAACAACCAACTGAAGATCACATAGAACAAGCCGATACCCGTGGCCAACACAAACGCCCATTCACCCCAGAAAAGAACATTCGCTCGAGTCTCCGCCATCGCCACCATGAAATTCATGAAATTCCATCCGCCAAAAACGAAGGCCAACGCTGCGAACGCAAAATGCGCGGCTTTCGAATGACGGCGCCAAAATACATAGACAGCCAACGTTATGTTGATCACGGCGCAGGTGAGTAAAATGGAGGAAACCGCGTTCACAGATTATAGCGCTCCCAACACCACGGCTGCATCACTGCCGTTAAAGCCATGGCACCAGGCCAGAGCCCGACGCACCTGGTTCCGGCGCGCCTTGTTCGGCACGTAATCCAAATCACAGTCGGGATCGGCATATTCATAGTTCATTGTCGGAGGCAGAACGCCATCACGGATTGCCAAGACTGTGGCGATCACCTGCATCATTCCCGCGGCGCTTTGTGGAATTCCGGTCAGCGCCTTGATTGAACTCATCGGAATTCGGCGGGCTGCATCCTCGCCGAAGGCCTGCTTGATCGCCCGCGTTTCCAACCGGTCCAAGTCCGGATCGGAAACCCCATGGCAGCCGATGTAGTTGACCGATTCCGGGGACACGCCTGCGTCGGCAAGTGCCTCGCGGATGGTCACGGCCGTACCGTACACCGCCGCTTGTTCGTCTCCGCACTCAGCAAAACCCGTCCCGCTGGAACCCGAGCCCAGAATCTCGCACAGCTGCGGCGCATTTCGTCTGCAGGCGTGATCCCTCTCTTCGAGCAGCAAGCAGCCGGCGCCTTCACCCAGGATACCCCCCGAACGCTTGGCGTCGAACGGACGACTGATCCGCTCCGGCGGCAAATTGCTGTCGGCCAGCATCTTCACACGATAAAAATAAGGATACAGATTTTTAGTGATAGTCGCGTCGGCTGAGGGGACCAGCACGGCATCGCACTCGCCGCTACGGATCAATTCGCTCGCTTGGGTAATGGCGTTCATGCCGGCCGTGCATGCTGTCGACACCGTCAGTGCTTTCGCTTGAAATCCGGATTTACGCCCGATTTCCGAAGCCATCGAGTGCGGAAACGCTTTGGTCAAGGTGTACCAAAGCTTGCGAGTGGCTTTGAACCCGGCCGCGTTCGTCAGTAACACACCGTCCTCGACTGCCGCCTGGGCCGTGTTGCTGGTACCCCCCACAATACCGCAAACTCCGTCTCCCGGAGCACTGTGCCACCCCGCGTTCTCCAAACACTCGAACGCGGCGCCAAGACCGAATAACGTTGGCCTTGACAATGTGCGCACCCGTTTGGCCTCGACGATTTTGGCGGGATCGAAGTCCTTAACTTCGGCGGCATATGGGCAGGGGTACCCCGAGGCGTCGAACAGGGTAATGGGGCCGATGCCGCAGCGTCCCTGCAGGAGGCCATCCCAAAACGCATCCACGGAACAGCCGATGGGGCTGACTACGCCCATTCCGGTGACGACCACCCGCCGTTTTGCGTTGCTTTGCCGGGGCAGGCAACTCGCGTCGGGATTTCCAAGCCATTGTGCTGACATCAGGTTAAGTTTGTCCTTTTTTTGTGTTGCGCCGGCATGACTGATGACTCCATTCATTCTACGCTTTTTTGCGATGCAGTCAAGGCGTAACGATCAAATTCGCCATGGTCGCTGGCGTCAGAATATTGGGCCTCGGCATTGTTGGATAATGGCCATATTCGAGTATACTATAAGATTGTGTCATTGACGGACGATTGTTTGCCGAAAAACGCACCGCAAGCTCAACATCACTAAGGTTTTGCATGAAAAACAAGTTATTTCTTTTCGTCTTGGCGCTTGCCTGGAGTGGCGCGCCGGCGATTCCGTCCGCGACGGGCGGCGGCTACAAGATACCCGATCAGTCCACGCGCGCAATGGGCATGATGGACGCGTTCGTGGCCGGCGCCGACGATGCCAGCTCTGTTTACTATAATCCCGCGGGCCTCGCACACATCCTGAATCCGGAAATGATTGGCAATCTCTACGTGTCGCACACAGAACTGGAATGGGACAGTTCGACAGCTCCCGATGAAACGTCGGACAACAAACACTACCTGATCCCGACTGCCTACGCGGCCATGCCCGCCCCCAACCGAGATGACCTCACGCTGGGCTTGGGCATTTACTCCCCCTACGGGCTCGGGACCGAGTGGAACACGGTGGATTCGCCGACCAACGCCGCGCTCGGCGCTTTTGGCGAGATTGTCGTGATCAACGTCACGCCCTCGGCTGGCTGGCGCGTCTCGGAGCGTCTGCGTCTAGGCGCCGGCCTGGACTTGGCGTGGAGCAGCGTTGAACAGCGGCGAAGCGGTCCGCCGACGCGCATGTCCCTGGACGGCGACGGTACGGGCATTGGATACAATCTCGGCCTGCAGTACGACTTTACTCCGACCTGCACTCTCGGTCTTGCCTACCGCAGCAAAATGTCCGTCGAATACGAGGGCGACGCCGAGATCCAACCCCCGTTGCCCTTTCCCCCCTATTCCGGCGGCGCGGAAACCGAGATCGAGTTTCCCGCTTCGGCCACCGTCGCCTTGAGCCTCAAGCCCACGACTCGCCTGCGCCTGGAATTGGCCGCGTCATGGGAGGACTGGTCGATAAACGAACAAACCGTTGTTCACCTTGATCCGCCGGCGGGACCGATCGTCGAGGACAACGACTGGAATTCCTCGTGGGTGCTGATGCTTGGCGCGGAATACGAGCTGAACGAAAAAATCACTCTTCGTTCGGGATACGGCTACAACGAGCAGCCCAGCCCGAGCGCCACCGCCACGCCCCTGCTGCCCCAAGACGACCTGCATGCACTGTCTGTCGGCCTGGGATATCACGTCTCCGAGCAGCTCACGCTCGACACCGCCCTCCTGATGTCGCACAGCAATGACAAGAAGCGCATCGATGCAACACCCGCCGGCGAACACAGCCACTTCGGCTACGCCCTGTCCTTTGGAGTTCGATACCGCTTCTAACCCGAAACAGCGAGAACATCCATGCGCAACTGCCTGATCTACAATTTCTCCGGCGAACTGGATGACTACTCCCACCTGTTCCCGAACGAGCGGCTCGGGCGTCTCGCCGCCATCGTCGCGGCGCGCGGAGTGCCGGTCGAAGTCATCGACCGCGGAGCCATGGATGACTTGGTCGCCTTCGGCCCCGACTTTATGACGCAGCTCGGCGACCTCGGCTTCCTGGACACCAACGACAACTACCTGGATGGTGTTCGAGACGAGGCGGAAACTCTCCTGCAGAGAGCCTCCTACGACACCATCCTCATGAACCTCTGGCAGGGAACCGGATTCAAATTTGCCGTCGACCTTGCCCATGAAATCCGCCGTCGAACCCCCGCTGTACGCATCTTTGGCGTCGGCCAGCGCGTCGATTGGTTCAAGGAGCACATCCTTCGCCTTACCGGCTCCGCCTTTGACGGTCTGGTGACCGGATTGGGCTACGATACCGTGGATGCCCTAGCCCGCGGCGCCCCCCCCGCCGAGTGCCCCGGCATGCTTCATCTTGACAACGACGAGGTCCGCCTCATCCCGCGGCCAACAATCAATGTCGACGACTATCCCTGCGCGGATTACTCCCTGTACCGGGGCATGAAGGGCAAGATCCCGTTGTTCAGCGTTACCGTGTCCAACCAGGCTTGTCCCAATCGCTGCACCTACTGCATCCGTCCGGAAAACTACGGTCGACGCACCATTGCCCGAAACTCAGCCAGCGTGCTTGACGAGCTGTCTGCCCTGCATGCCCAGTGGGGCGCCCGGCACATCCGCATCGAGGACTCGACGCCGCCCGAGGGCGCGCTCACGGAGTTGGCGCGCGCCATCGCGAATTCGGACTTGGCGGGCAAACTGACGTTCAGCGCCTTCTCGCGCATCGACACCAACGCCTCGGAAGACTTCGCCCTGATGAAGGCCGCAGGCTTTCGAGCCATGTTCTTTGGAATCGAAACCCTGGATGACGAGCAACTCAAAGCCGTGCGCAAAGGCATTGTCTTCGAGCAAATCCTGGATACTCTCCAGCGTGCTCACGCGGCGGGCCTGGCGACTGTCGGCAGCGTAATTTTTCCGCTTCCCGGCGAAACCCAGGCCAGCATGAACAACACGCTGGAGCGAGTCCGCCAAATCCATCCCTGGTTGGATTCCCTCCTTGCCCTTCCCGCCGTCGTTTATCCGCCCACGGAATGGGGTCGGCATCCCGAAAAGTACGGCATCCAGCTCGACGAGGACTACTACGAGCGCTTCGCCGCCTATCCTCTGCGCTATCTTCTGCCCCCCGAGCGCTGGCCGCCCCTCCCCTTCTCCTACCCGGTGGAAACGCCCCAGGGAACAAGCCGCCGGTTCGAAGACATTCTCGACGTTTACCGCAGCTTCGAAAAGGTCGTGCGCGCCGACATCGGCCTGCCCTTCATCCCGGACTATTACTATCTACTGGCGGATATAGTCGGCAAACCGCCCGCGCAAGCCACCCGCGAATTGGTGAACATGATGGTCGACCGCGACTACACGGCAATTCGACAGACATTTGCAGACACCTAAACCCGCAGTATCTCTACATTTCAGAGGAACACTGGCACACCATGGCAAACAACGATCAAACACATAACGATCCCTCATCTCAAAATCGGTGCCCATTGATTCTCGTCGTCGACGACGAAGTGGGGCCGCGCGAATCGCTGCGCCTGATTCTGTCGCCGGATTACGCCGTGCAAATGGCCACCGACGGACGCGAAGCCGTGGAGCTGTTCGACCAGCTTTCCCCTGATGTCGTGCTAAGTGACATCCGCATGCCGGCCATGGACGGCGTCCAGCTCATGAAAACGATTCGCGAGCGCTCCGCCGATGTCCCCTTCATTTTGATCACGGGTTATGCCTCGCTGGATTCCGCCAAAGAGGCCGTCCGCGCCGGCGCCTTCGACTACATCAACAAACCATACAACGTCAGCGAAATCCGCGACGTCGTGGAACGCGCGCTGCAGTCCCGAAAACAAAGCCGCGACAAGGAAGTAATGGTCGAGCGCCTGCAAAAAACCAACGAAGAACTCGAAGAGCGCATCCGCGACATGGACAAGCGGGCAACCGTGGGCGATCTCTCCGCTGAAATCATTCACGACCTCAACAACCCCATCTGCGCCCTGCAGGGATACGTGGAACTGCTCGGATACTCCATGGAAAAACAACCCGAACACGAAGAGTCCGAAGAACGCGAACTGCTGGATACCATCAAGCGCCAAGCTTGCCGATGTATCGACCTTACCCGCAATTTCCTCAACTACGCGCGTCCCGCCGATACCTCCCACAGGGAAACAGTGAACTTGAATCAACTGATTTGCGAAACCCTGCAGCTCTTCCAAACACGCTTCCGACATCTCGACATCCAGACCGAAACGGAACTCGCCGAAGAACCGCAGGAGATTAATGCCTCCCCCGTGTCCCTGCAACAAGTCTTCTACAACCTGATCTCCAACGCCTGCCAGGCTATGCAGGCACACGACCGGAACCCGCACACGTTGAGAATATCAACACGAACCGATACGAGCGCGAACGGCGAACGCACCATTATCGTCGCAATTACCGACAACGGACCCGGAATTCCGCCCGACATCCGCGATAAGGTCTTTGACCGCTTCTTCACCACCAAAACCAAAGACGAGGGAACCGGCCTGGGCCTGGCAATCGCAAGCCGCATCGTTGCCGCTCACGACGGTACCCTGACACTCGAATCCATCCCGGACGAGACAACCACCTTCACAGTCACCCTCCCTGTCCGATAACCCAAACGGGGGCCATTTCGCCGGGCACCCCGGCTACCGGCTGGAATGCCAGTGCCGAGGTTTTTCCATCGCGGCTGACAGCCGGTGCGCATCGCGGCTCTGCCTTTTAGACCAAACTGTGGGATGGTGGTCGATTCTAATGAAAATGC
>JBMCIU010000100.1:0-6456 GCA_048616755.1 Verrucomicrobiota bacterium | reverse complement strand
GCGCATGATCTGAATTCTGATCGCGCCATGTCCCCCCGCCTCCCGCTTCCCGCCGTCGGCGGGAAGCGGGAGGCGGGGGGGGGCTTTTCACCGCATAACTATGATCCTATTCACCACGGGAACACCGCCGAAGGCAGACCCGAAGGGAACCCCCGTGGGGTCTCTCCGAACCGAAGGCAATTCGGTACCACCTAGTCTTCCGCCAGATCAAGAGTTCTGAACTTGCGCGACTCTTGAGTCTGCGACTCCGAGTTCCGTTTAATCATTTTCCAGGTGCACGAAGTTACGAAAGGCAAAAAGCAGGACCGGCCTGCGCCCCCCGGTTCGGGAGGCGACCAGCTCAAGTTCAAATTCCAGAAGACCGCTTCCTGCGTCGTCCGGGAACGGAATCCAAACCGGCGAAGCGTATCGCTCGTGCTGTTCGAGAATGGCATCCGCATCGAGTGCGGCAACAAGGAGACCCCACCATATCCCACTTCACCAAGATCGATGTTCAAATTAGCGACATTGCGGCTCTGCTCGGCGCGTGTGCCGAGCTGGGCATGCAACTGCAGTGCAACGCCGAAGCCCGAGGCTACGGCAACAACCGGCGCAAGCGCCGTATCTTCCGGTTATGGGTGTCAACGGCGATCTCGCGTGTTCGCCAATGATCGACACAGGCGACGGCATGCTCGTTGATACTAAAAGCCGTTGCGACCTCAACTGACCGGATCCAACCAAATTTTGTGTTCATAGCAGAAGAGGGGTGGCAAGTGGTGCCCGGAGTGGGACTCGAACCCACACTTTAGGGATTTTAAGTCCCTTGCCTCTGCCGTTGGGCTATCCGGGCTATTTTCGGCGGCTAATGTATTGGGGGTTGGCCGTGTTGCCAGTTATCTTGGTGTTTCAAACCGGCGAGCAACGGGATCTGGGGGGAACAATCGCCTTTGCGGAACGATTTTCGCGAGGATTTTATCCTTTTCGGATTGAAAGTGCGCGGCGAGGGTCTATGTTTCGGCATAACTCATGAAGGGAATTTGTTTATGACAAAAAAAGCCAGTTTTTCACACGACGATGTTATCCGCTGCGGACGGGGCGAGCTGTTCGGCACAGACGCCCCCGTACTGCCCAAGGGCAATATGCTCATGGTCGACCGCATACCCGAGGTTTCCGTAGAAGGCGGCGCCTACGGCAAGGGGCTGCTTGTGGCCGAACTCGACATCCATCCGGACATGTGGTTCTTCGCCTGCCATTTTCACGGCGATCCGGTGATGCCGGGCTGCCTGGGACTGGACGCGCTCTGGCAGTTGGTCGGCTTCTATTTGGCCTGGAACGGCTACAAGGGGCGCGGACGAGCGCTCGGTGTCGGCGAGGTCAAGTTCACCGGTCAAATTTTACCCACCAACAAAAAAGTCACCTACAGGATCGACATTCGCCGGGTCATGGCGACCAAGCTGGTTCTCGGCATGGCGGACGGCAGTGTGTTTGTTGACGACGAGCAGGTGTACGCTGCCAAGAATTTGCGCGTAGGCTTATTCAAGGATCCGCAGACGCTATCGGTGTAGGCACTGCGCACGGAGGATCGGGAATGCTTGCCAAAACTTGGAGTGCTGCGATTCAGGGAATCGAAGCCTACACGGTGGAAGTGGAAGTCAACGCCACCGGCGCGGGACAGGATACGATCGTCAACATCGTGGGACTGCCGGACACGGCGGTGCGCGAAAGTCGCGAACGAGTCTGGTCCGCCATGGCCGTCAACGGTCATTTCCCGCCGCGCGGACGCACTACGATCAACCTGGCGCCCGCCGA
Source organism: Verrucomicrobiota bacterium (assembly GCA_048616755.1). Classification (GTDB taxonomy): domain Bacteria; phylum Verrucomicrobiota; class Lentisphaeria; order Oligosphaerales; family CAZSBQ01; genus CAZSBQ01. The sequence continues at coordinate 4,668 of JBMCIU010000100.1, read as the reverse complement.
TATCCGCAAGGAGGGTGCCGCTTTCGATCTGCCCATCGCCATTGGCATAATCGCCGCCACCAACGGCTTCGACCGCGAGGCGATGCGCGAAACGATGATCGTCGGCGAGCTGGCCCTGGATGGGACCGTGCGGCCCATCAAAGGTGCGCTGCCCATCGCTCTCCATGCCCGCGACTGCGGGATTCGCAATCTGTTCGTGCCCGCGGAAAATGCTGCCGAAGCCGCCGTAAGTGACGGGATCTCCGTATACGGCGTTCGCTCGCTGCAGGATGCGGTCGACTTTTTCCGTACCGGCAACGGAATGGCGCCAACAGAGGTTAGCTTGGATGATTTGTATCGCCGAACCCTGCACTCCGACGCTGCGGATTTCGCTGACATCAAGGGGCAGGAAGTCGCGCGCCGCGCCCTGGAAATCGCCGCGGCGGGCGGACACAACACCCTGCTGATCGGACCGCCCGGCACCGGCAAGTCCATGCTCGCCAGCCGCCTGCCGTCAATCATGCCCGACCTGACTATCCCCGAAGCGCTCGAAGTGACCAAGATTCACAGCATCGCCGGCCTTACCAGCGCCGCCCAGGCGCTGATCACCGCGCGCCCGTTTCGCGCCCCGCATCACACGGTCAGCGACGCCGGGCTCATCGGCGGCCAATCCACACCCCGCCCCGGCGAAATCAGCCTGGCTCACAACGGTGTGCTCTTTCTGGACGAACTGCCCGAATTCAAGCGCAACGTTCTGGAGGTGCTGCGCCAACCCCTGGAAACGGGGGAGGTCACCATTTCGCGCGTGCAGGCGTGCTGCACCTTTCCGTCCTCCTTCATGCTGGTGGCGGCAATGAATCCGTGTCCCTGCGGGCACTATGGTTCGGTGCAGCGCCAATGCCGCTGCTCGAGCGGCCAGATTCAACACTACCGGGCGCGCATCTCAGGCCCATTGCTGGACCGCATCGACCTGCATGTCGAAGTCGGCCCGATCAGCGAAGACCTACTGCTCAACCACCCGCGTGGCGAAACCTCCGCCCAAGTGCGCGAGCGCGTTTGCTCCGCGCGACAGCTCCAGTCCGAACGCTACCAGGGAACGACAACTCGCTGCAATGCCAAAATGACGCCCAAGCAAATGCGCGAGTACTGCGCGCTGGATACCGCCTCGCAATCGCTTATGCGCCTGGCCATCAGCGACCTGGACTTGAGCGCGCGCGCCTATGACCGAATTCTGCGCTTGGCCCGGACCATAGCGGACCTATATTCCGACGCGGACATCAACTCCGACCACTTAACCGAAGCCATCCAGTACCGCACCCTGGACCGCCAACTCTGGTAGCGGATCAAGTGGCGAACTCAGATTGCATGAAACCGGCGAAAATTCTCAGATGAGTTAACTCTTGAAGCCCGGATGCGCGAGAACAGGCATCCCGCAGCTCAACGCACGAAGAATCCCATGATACAGACGACTCTCGACACCTTTCGCAATCCCGGCGCCGAATTTCGCGGCGCACCGTTTTGGGCGTGGAACGGCAAATTGAACCCGGAAGAGTTGCGCCGGCAAATCCGTATTATGCACCGCATGGGTCTCGGCGGCTTCTTCATGCACAGCCGTGTGGGACTGGACACGCCCTACATGTCGGAAGAGTGGATGCAATGCGTGGAGGCGTGCCTCGGCGAAGCCGAAAAGCTGGGCATGCGCGCCTGGTTGTACGACGAGGACCGCTGGCCCTCCGGCGCCGCAGGCGGGCTGGTCACGAAAAATCCGGAGTACCAACAACGCGCGCTCTACCTGGAAGCAACTCGCGATCCCGCCTCCCTTGTCCGCACGGACGATACCCTGGCCGTCTTTGCAGCCCGCATCAGCGAACACCGCGCCTCCGACGTGCGCCCACTGGAACCGAATGAGCCCGCCGGAAAGTTGGCGGATGACGAATTTCTCCTGCACTTCCGCGTCCGGCGGGATGAACCCAGCTCCTGGTACAACGGCGCCACCTATCTGGACACGCTGAACGAGGATGCGGTCCGCGAATTCATCTCCCGCACGCATGCGGCATACGCGGAGCGGTTCTCGGACCGTTTCGGCGCCGTCATTCCGGGCATCTTCACCGACGAACCGCAGCACGCGGGGAAGGACATTCAGTCCGCCGGCCCGGGGGGTACCCCGCGCGGCCATCTGCCGTGGACCCGGCGCCTGCCCGAAGTCTTTCGCGAGCGCTATGGCTACGACCTGCTGCCGCACTTGGTGGAGCTGTTCTTTGATATCGAGGGCATGCCCGCTCCCCCCGCCCGCTATCACTTTCACGACTGCCTTGCTCACCTCTTCGTGGACGCGTTCAGCCGCCAAATCGGCGAATGGTGCGAACAGCACAACCTGCTTCACACAGGCCACCTGATGGAGGAGCCTCCCCTGATTCGCCAGGCGAGCAAGGTGACCAACTGCATGCGCTTCTACGAGCACATGCAAGCGCCGGGTATCGATTTGCTGGGACAATACAATGCCGAGTACGACACCGCCAAACAGGTGTCCTCCGTCGCCCGGCAGTTCGGTCGCCGGTGGCGGCTGACCGAAACCTACGGAGTGACCGGTTGGGACTTTCCCTGGAACGGACACAAGGCGCTCGGGGACTGGCAGGCCGCCCTCGGCATCAACCTGCGCTGTCAGCACCTCAGCTGGTACACCATGGAGGGTGAAGCCAAGCGGGACTATCCGGCCAGCATGCTCCACCAATCCCCGTGGTGGCGCTGGTACGACAAGGTCGAAACCTACTTTGGACGCATTAATTCCATCCTTTCGCGCGGTCGCGAACTGCGCGATCTTTTGTTCATTCACCCCATCGAAAGCACGTGGACCCAAATCCGCGCGGACTGGAAGCAAGGTCGCGAAGCCCGCGAGCTGGAAACCAACATGTACAGCCTGCGGCACGCCCTGCTGAGCGAAAATCTCGACTTCGACTACGGCGACGAAGACATTCTGGCCCGGCACGCGCGGATTTCGCAGGATCCCGCCACCGGCGCGCCCATCCTGCATGTAGCCCAAGCCGAGTACCGCGCCGTTGTCTTGCCCGCCATGATCACCATGCGCGGAACAACTTTGGACCTTCTTCGTCGCTTCCACGAAGCGGGCGGCACCGTGGTCTTCGCCGCATCCCCTGCTTCGCTCCTCGACGCCGAACCGTCCGCCGCCGTGGCGGAGTTCGCAAAATCCTGTTCGGTTGCCGACTCCCCGGACGAAACCCCGCCCCTGCTGAGCGCCGCCGCGCGTCTAGTCTCGATCACTGACGAAAACGGACGGGAAATTCCCTCCGTACTGCACCAACTCCGCGAGGACGACCAGGCGCAATACTTGTTCGCGTGCAACACCAGCGACGACTTTTCCCGCGGCTTGCGCAACCATCCGCCCGTTCGAGAGCGTTGTGTGGAAATCCCCGAAGCCCTGATTTGCGGATTCCGCAACTGCGCCGGGAAACCCGTTGAACTGGATCCCGAAACCGGAGCGGCGTACGATGTGGAGGCGTGTCGGGATGACGGCGGCTGGCTGATCAAAACCTCCTTCGGACGTTTGCAAAGTCGCCTTTTCATGGTTCCCAAAGCGGCTGAATCGACCATCGAAACCGTTTCCACACCGGAGCGGACCGAACGCCTGCTTGCCGAACAGGAGCTGGACGACGAGCGCTGGGAACTGGCGCTCTCCGAGCCGAACGTTCTGGTTTTGGACCGTCCCGCCTGGCGCTTGGACGGAGAAGAGTGGCAAACGCCGGAAGAAGTATTGCGCATCGATCAACGGGTCCGCGAAGCCCTGGGTATCCCGCCGCGCGGCGGACGCATGAAGCAGCCTTGGGCTCAGGAACCCGTGGAAAACCCGAGGTCGGTTGATCTCACGCTGCGCTTTGAGGTACAAGTGGAGGATTTGCCGACCGGCCCCTTGTGGTTGGGAATCGAAAATTCGGCGGAGTTCAGCATCCTGTTCAACGGCCATCCTGTAGACACGATTGCGGAAGAAGGCTACTGGGTGGATCCGTCATTGCGCCGCATTCCCATCGATCCGGCCGATGTGAAGCGTGGCGAGAATCACTTGGAACTGCAGATTCGCTATCGCGAGATGTTCCCCGGTTTGGAGTCCATGTTTCTGCTCGGCGACTTCGGCGTGAAGCTGGCTGGGGCCGACGCCGCCCTCACCGCCCCGCCGCGCACACTTGCCCCGGGCGATTGGTGCGGACAGGGCTTGCCATTTTACTCGGGCAACGTGCTCTACCGACAACCCTTCGAGCCGAAAATAGAGGACGGCAAGCGGATCATTATCAAGTTGTCCGCCTACGAAGGAGTAGCCGTCCGAGTGCTTGTGGACGGCGAAGAGGCGGGCATCGCCGCATGGGATCCCAACGAGGTGGACATCACTGACTTGGTGGCCGGCCGTCAGCGCGTCACGCTCGGACTGGAAGTCCTTGGACACCGACGCAATTCCCACGGTCCGCTGCATCTCACCGACAAAAATCCGCGCTGGCTGGGATCCAAGCAATTTATCTCCACCGGAGACCTGTGGTCCGACGAGTACCAACTTGTTCCCTGCGGACTGATGGCCCCGCCAAAAATCCAAGTGCGAGGATGATTTTCGCCTCATAGAGAATAAAACAAAGGCACTACAGGATTTTTAGTGGGTTCGGAACGCCGGGCTGAAAGCCCGAACCA
>JBMCIU010000099.1:0-6665 GCA_048616755.1 Verrucomicrobiota bacterium | reverse complement strand
ACCTGGGGCGCGGGCGGCGGCGTTGAATTCCTCGTGCAGGACCCGCCGCAACCATTCTTCCTCAGCGTCGGCCTGGCCGACCCGCATCGCATGGGGCGTGGTTTCTCGCCGCCGCCGGACTATGTCTCGCGGACCGATCCGCGTTTCGTCAAGGTCCCCGATCCGCTGCCCGACACCGACGCCACCCGCCGGGATATGGCGGCATACATCGATGCGGTGCAACGCACGGACCGCGAAATGGGCCAGGTCCTCGAGGCGCTCGACCGCACCGGCCTGGCCGACAACACCCTGGTCATTTGCACCACCGACCACGGCATTGCCTTCCCGGACATGAAATGCAACCTCACCGACCACGGCCTCGGGATCATGCTGATCATGCGCGGACCCGGCGGGTTTACCGGTGGGCGCGTCCTCGACGCCATGGTCTCGCACGTCGACATCTACCCGACCCTCTGCGAGCTGATCGGCATTGAGCGGCCCGACTGGCTGGAAGGCCATTCCCTCTTGCCGCTGGTGCGCGGCGAGACAGACACCGTCCGCGACGAAGTCTACGGCGAGATCAACGTCCACGCCGAATACGAGCCGCAACGCTGCGTCCGCACTACCCGCTGGAAATACATCCGCCACTTCGATGCCGACCGGTCGCTGCGGATGGCCAACTGCGACGCCAGTGTCAGCAAGGACCTTTGGATGGACAATGGCTGGACGCGCGACAACCACACGCGTCCCGAACACCGACTGTACGATCTTCTGCTCGATCCGCAGGAACGCCACAACCTGGCCGACGATCCGGACCATGCCGATGTCCTGAAAGACATGCAGCAACGGTTGCAGGCATGGATGGAGCAGACCGACGATCCGCTGTTGGAAGGAACCATCCCGGTCCCGGACAGCGCCGAAATTATGGTCAACGCCCCCGACGCGATCGAACCCGCGGAGCCCCTTCAACGCTGGCACGGGCCGATCAACAACCGGGACACTATAGGCAAGCAATGAATATGATACGCAACCCGCAAGACCTGTTCGACATCGAGGCCTGTCTGCGCAAGGCGGACGAGGCATTGGCGAACGCGCCGGAGAGCATCGTGCAGGCACCTGCCCCGCTCAGCGAGGGCGGGCCGCACGATTTCTTCTCGATGGGCGATTACTGGTGGCCGAATCCCGCGACTCCCGACGGTACCCCGTATGTGCGACGGGACGGCGAGAGCAACCCCGATGCTTTCGTGGCGCATCGGCTGATGCTGCGCCGTATGCGCACCCGGGCGGCCCGTCTCGCGGTCGGCTATGTGCTGTCCGGGCGGGACGAGTACGCCGATCACGCCGCCCGGCTGCTGCGGGTGTTCTTCCTCGATCCGGAGACCCGGATGAACCCGCACCTGTGCTATGCGCAGGCCATCCCCGGCATCTGCTCCGGACGCGGTATCGGCATCATCGATACTCTGCACCTGATCGACGTGCCGATGGCGGTTCTGGCGCTGCGCGATTCGCCGGCGTTCCCCGAAGCCGTCGAACAGGGGCTGCGGGCGTGGTTCAAGGCCTACCTGCACTGGATGCGAACCCATCCGTACGGCGAGGAGGAACGGCGGCAGAACAACAATCACGCGGTCTGCTGGCATGTGCAGGCGGCCGCCTTTGCCCGGTTCGTCGGTGATGACGCCACATTGGCGTTTTGTCGCGACCAGTACAAGACGGTACTGCTGCCGGAGCAGATGGCGCCGGACGGCAGTTTCCCGCGCGAACTGGCCCGCACCAAGCCCTATGCCTATTCCAACTTTGTGCTCGATAACATGATCACCTTGTGCGAGCTTCTCTCGGAAGCAGATAACGATGTATGGTCATTTGCGTTGCCGGACGGCCGCGGTATTCGGCGGGGCATGGAGTTCCTGTATCCCTACGTGGCGGACAAGTCCCAGTGGCCGTATCCGCCGGATGTGCAGGATGACGATGCCTGGCCCGTGGCCATGGCTGGTTTCCTGTTGGCGGGCCTGGCGTTAAACGAGCCTGCGTATATCGCGCTGTGGCAGACGCTCGAGCGCGATCCGGCCAACATGGAAGTGCGGCGTAACATGGCCATCCGCGAGCCGCTGTTATGGATACTGGGGAAATGAATGAACAGGGTATCCGCGTGACGATCGTCTGTCAAGCTTGACACAACCCATCCAATTATGAGGAGAAAAACCATGCAAAACACCCGCCCCAACATTGTGCTCATTATGGTTGACGATATGGGGTACTCGGACCTGGGCTGCTATGGCAGCGAGATCCGCACCACAAACCTGGATGAGCTGGCGTCGAATGGATTGCGGTTTTCGCAGTTCTACAACGCCGCGCGCTGCTGTCCGACCCGAGCCAGCCTGCTGACCGGGCTCTATCCCCACCAGGCCGGGGTGGGCAAGATGATCAATAACCAAGGTCCCGGTCCTTACCAAGGGTACCTGAATGATCAATGCGTGACCATTGCCGAAGTGCTCAGGCAAGGCGGCTACGCCACCTACATGTCCGGCAAATGGCATGTGGGCGAAGAACGGCCCCACTGGCCGGTGGATCGCGGATTCGACCGCCATTACGGCCTGATTAGCGGGGCGATGAACTACTTTGATATCCGCAAGGGCAAGAGCCCGGAAGTGAAGCGGCATTTCGCGCGGCAGGGCGACGAACATATGCCGCCGAACCAAGGCTTCTACGCCACCGACGCCTTTAGCGATTTTGCCGTCGAATGTATCGATCAGCACACGCGACCGGAACAGCCTTTTTTCCTCTACTTGGCGTACACCGCGCCGCATTGGCCGCTGCACGCCCTGCCGGAAGATATCGCCCGCTATCGGGGGCAATACATGGCTGGCTGGCCTGCGCTCCGACAACAACGCTACCAGCGCTTGATCGAACTGGGACTGATTCAGGAAGATTGGCCGCTCTCGGAACAGGATCCGGCGGCGGCGGATTGGGATTCCCTGCCGGAAGAGCAAAAACGGGAAATGGACCACAAGATGGCCATTTATGCCGCACAGATCGACCGCATGGATCAAGGCGTCGGCAAGGTCATGGAGGCCCTGCGGCGGAACGGCTGCGAGGAGGATACGCTGGTCATGTTCCTGTCCGACAATGGCGCCTGCGCGGAAAGCGGCGCTCTTGGAACAAATTTTCGGCCGGACCTGACTGGTGAGCTTGGCACGGCGGATTCCTATCACAGTTACGGACTGAGCTGGTCCAATGTCGGCAACACCCCCTTCCGCAAGCACAAAAGCTGGGTGCATGAAGGCGGCATCGCCACACCCTTCATCGTACACTGGCCGGGACGCATTGCCGAAACCGGCGGGATCACACATCAGGTCGGCCACGTCATTGACATCATGGCTACTTGTTGCGACGTGGCGGGCGTGCCGTACCCCAAACAAGACAATGGTCGGCGGATTATTCCCTCGGAGGGGCTGAGTTTAAAACCCGTCATGCAGGGCAAGGAACGCGATCCCCACGACCTCATCTTCTGGGAACATTACGGCAATCGAGCCGTGCGCGACGGCCAGTGGAAGCTGGTCGAGGATGCAAAAAACGGCCAATGGGAACTCTACGACATGGAAAATGACCGGACCGAGGTCAACAACCTGATCGACCGGAAACCGGAGATTGCCGCTGATTTAAAAGCAAAATATGCCGCCTGGGCCAAGCGAGTTCAAGTGTAGCAACCCGTTCGGACATTCACAACTATTAACCTCAAGGAATATAAAACGGAACCGGTTTGATCCTCAATTGTTGAATGATCAATTTCGAATTTCGGCCCTCCTTGAATCCGATCACCGAAAACCGATAAACCGATCACCCCAAAAAAAAGGCCCCCATGAACACCACACCGAATATTCTTTTCTTTTTCCCCGACCAATGGCGCCATGATTGGATGGGCTGGAACCCGGATCTCGATATCCGCACCCCAAATCTCGAACGCCTGAGCCAGATGGGCACGACGTTTACCGACACCTTCTGCCCGTCGCCCTTGTGCGCGCCCTCCCGTGCCTGCCTGGCACTCGGAGTCGAGTACGACCGCTGTCCGGTCAAAGGCAATCATCACGACCTGCCGCTGGACCGGACCACGGTCTACAACCTGCTCCGCGACGCCGGCTACCACACCATGGGCTGCGGCAAGTTCGACCTGCACAAGGCAACCTACCGCTGGGGACTCGACGGCAAGACCGATCTCGAAGCCTGGGGCTTTGCCGACGGCATCGATAACGAGGGCAAGATCGACGCCTTTCTCAGCGACCGCCGGGGAAAGCGCGGCCCGTACATGCACTCCCTCGAGCAGCGCGGACTCCGCGAAATACACAGCGCCGACAACGACAGCCGCGACGGTTGGGCCACACACCCCACGGAACTCCCCGAGGACGCTTACTGCGACAATTGGATCGGCCAAAACGGGCTTGACCTGCTCGACAACGCACCGGCGGACAAGCCCTGGTTCCTGCAAGTCAACTTCACCGGGCCGCACTCCCCTTGGGACGTAACAAAAAGCATGCGGGACAGCGTGCGCGATCGCCGGGTACCCCCGCCCGTACACGCCTCCGCCGAGAACGATCCGCGCGCCCTCGAGATTCGCCGCAACTACGTGGCCATGCTCGAAAACCTCGACCGCTGGATTGGCCGATACCTGGACGAACTCGAAAACCGCGGCGAATTGGACAACACACTGATCATCTTCAGCAGCGATCACGGCGAGATGCTGCTCGATCACGACCTGTGGGGCAAGGCTACTTGGCGGCATGCCTCCGTCGGCGTGCCGCTGATCGTCGCCGGACCGACCGTTAAAGCCGCCCGCCGGTGTACGGCCCCGACCGAACTGCTGGATCTGGCGGCCACCTTCCTCGATGCCGCCGGCGTCGAGATCCCGGCGGACTGGGACGCCCGCAGCCTCGCGCCCGTCCTGCGCGGCGAGGCCGATGCGGTCCGCGACGAGGTCGTATCCGGATTGATCAACAGCAAGTGGAACTGGCGCCTGACGGCCGACAGCCGATGGAAACTCGTGCTGGACGGCGACCAAACCCTGCTTTTCGACCGGCTCGACGATCCCGAAGAACTCCGAAACGTCAGCAACGACCACCCCGAGGTAACAACCCGTCTATCCGCCGCCATCGGCGGATTGCCCGCCCAAAAAAGCGTCCGGTAGAAACAATAGAAAACAAAAGAAAATGACCGCTTTTGAAGGCCTGGAAGGCCTGGTTTATCGTAGCCCCGGGCAACGCCCGGGGATTAGGGTTGATCGGCGATGTGCCCTGCAAGGGCACCTCAATTCGGAAATCTTTTTCAGAGGGCTAACACCATGCAATCTCCACAACTCTTTAATGTTGAACTCCCGGCCGAGGTAACCCGGCAGGCCGTTGAGACCGTGAGCTGGCAACGGCTGGCGGATCAGCCGTTGCAGGACAATACCAATATTCGCGTCGAAATCCGTAGCGACCAGACATACCGGCAATGGGAAGGATTCGGCGGTGCGGTCAGCGAACTGGGATGGCAGGCGCTCGCCGCGCTCGATAAAACGCAGCGCGAACCGTTTTTCCAGCGCCTCTTCGGCGCCGACGGCGCCGGATTCAACTGGATTCGGCTGCCGGTCGGCGCCAGTGATTTCGCGCGCGACGAATACAGCTTCAGCGAAACCCCGGAGGATTACGAACTTGCGCATTTCACGATCGAGCGCGACCGGCAGGCGCTGATTCCCTTTATCCAGGCCGCGAAGTCCGCTAACCCGGATCTGCGCATCCACGCCAGCCCCTGGAGTCCGCCGGGCTGGATGAAACACAGCGGCGCCATGGCCGGACAGGAAAACAGCGAACTGCGCGACGAACCCCGCGTGCTGACAGCGTACGCGCTGTATCTGCGCAAATTCATCGAGGCCTACGCCGACGAGGGAATTCACATCGACCGGCTTATGGTGCAGAACGAGATGGACTCGCAGGCGCCATTCCCCGGTTGCCGTTGGACCCCGGAATTGTTCGTCCGTTTTCACCTGGACTACCTCAAGCCAGAGTTCGAACGACACGGCATACAGACCGAAATCTGGGCCGGCACATTTCGGACCATGACCGGCCTGCAGGCACACGACTGTTTTGCGAACTCCGCATTCCGCAAAAGCGTCGCGGGCGCGGCATTTCAGTACAGCTTCCCCGACGCGCTTACCGACCTTCAACTACTCTATCCCGGCACGCGCATCATGCACACCGAGAGCGCCTGCCACAGCGGGCGCAACACCACGGCCGAGGCGGTCGGCCAGTTCGACGACGTCATCGCCTACGCCCAGGCCGGCGCCTCCGTCTTCACCTACTGGAACATGGTGCTCGACCAAAACCGAACCAGCACCTGGGGTTGGCCGCAGAACTCGCTCTGTACCGTGAATACCGAAACCGGCCAGCTTGTCTTCAATCCGGATTTTGAAATCTTTCAATTACTGGGCAAAGCGATTCGTCCCGGCGCGATGCGCATACGCGCCTTCAGCTACCTCGCGCGCACCGCCTGTTTCCGCAACCCGGATGGCAGCTTCGTCCTGCTGCTGCGCAACCTCGAAGGACCGCGCCAAGCCGAGATCACCCTCGACGGCGCCACCCAAACCGTGGAACTCCCCGGCCACGCCGTCTGCTGTGTGCGCCTGCGATAGAGCAACGACAAAATCTTGAATCTTGAAT
>JBMCIU010000098.1:0-6682 GCA_048616755.1 Verrucomicrobiota bacterium | reverse complement strand
ACGTCACTTCCTGCTCAATACTAACGAGTTACAGAAAAAATGACCGGAAATTGGCTTTTCTTTAACCGCGGAAGTTGGGTTAGAGGTTAATTCCGACACAGGGATTTGTGCCAGATATTCATGCTTTCGATTTGTCCGCTGATGTTGGTGTTGTTGGTAAGCGTGCCTGCGAAGGTGTATCCGCAGCGGGCAACGGTGATGTTCATGCCGGGGGAAAGGGCGCGGGCGATGGTGTAGGCCGTGCGGAGACCGCGCTGAGTCATGGCCGCCTCCATGGCGTGTAGGAGGGAGACGGCGTGCCCGTTGCCTCGCCCCTTGGGCAGGGTTGCGAAATCCGTATTTTTCCTCGCCTTAGAGCCATCCTTTGGCGACGGCTTTGGTGACTTTGCGGCAGCTGTCCTCGTGTTTCCACTGCAGGAACCGCCACCAGTCGGCCAAGTCCTCGGGCGGAGCGATCGAATCAATGTCCTTGACGCCGCCGCCTGCGGCGACCAGCGTCCGGGCCTGCTCGACAAGCCAAACGAAATAGTCCCGGCAACGGACTAATTCCGTCGGCGTGCAGAGCGGACCGTGGCCGGGGATCACATGGTCGGCGTCGAAGGCGATCAGGCGTTCATAGAGTTCGAGGACTCGCTCCATCACGCCCTCGCGCAGGTTGGTGTTCGGCGGCAGCAGACCCCAGCCAAAGAGGTCGCCGACGAACAGCACCCGGTCCGCGGGCAGCCAGACCACGCAGTCCTCGCGGGTATGTGTTCCGGTCATGGGCAAAACCAGCGCGCTGCGCGCCGATCCTTCGATGCTAAGCCCGTCAGTCGGAATATCGGTTGTTTTGAGATTGATGATTTGCGCGCCTTGTCGTTTGAAGACCGAGTTGAGCGCGACATGATCGGGGTGGGTATGGGTGTTGACGACGGTTCGGACCGGTTGTTCGCCGCAGGTGCTCCGCAAGGCTTCGAGCACCTCGTTTTTAGCCGAGCGCTGCTCAAGGGTATCGATAACGAGGGTGTAATCGCCCATGTCGGCCCAGCCCATGTTGTCGATTTCCTGGCGACACCACACGCCGTTGGTCAGCGGTATAATAGTAGGAGTTTCAACGTCGTTCGACATGATTATATATCCACTTTGCGAATGGCTGTGAAAATGCTTGGGCTTAAAATTCGATCTATACAATAGCAGGAATAACGGCAGACGGCCACTTGCAGGGTGCCACAGCACGTGACGACTTCGCTTTATGCCCGCAGAATTTGAGTAACAACGATTTTCTCACGCGGCCAATCCCGTATACAGAAAGTAGCCGTATGCCCCCACGAGCAATACGGCGCACCAGCGCGGAAGCCGCCCCAGTATGCCCACGCAAGCGATATGCAACAGGAATATCACCGCCAAAAGCGGGAAGCTGCGCGCCATCGCCGCATCAAAGACCGTCGGGCGCATCAGGGCACCCAGTCCGATGCAGAGCGGAATGCAGATATGCGCGTCTCCAGCTTGCGACGAGTACGTAATATCCGCACGCTTCCGGGCCGCATAGTAGAATGCAGGCACCGCGTTCGGCAACACCATCAACCAACCGCTCAGCCAACCAAGATACTGAATGCTTACAAAGCCCTCGGGAATCGCAGAAATTAGCCCCACAAGACGATCCACGCTGTAAAAAACCAACCCGCCACTGGCCCCCAACAGCAAAATGTCCAGCGCAATCAGACGCGAAACACGGCGTTTCTGCGCGACCGTGGACTTCATAACCCCGAACACCTCCAGCACCTGCCAAAAGACAAAAATCCCTACCAGCACCATGCCGTCATTCAAAGCGAGCACGCCGTCCTGACCCAATACCCAGACTAAAACGGTAAAAAACAGCCCGGCAGTCAGGGTCGCGAGCAACGACAACCGATTCAGCCGATGTTCCGTCTTCGTTTTCTGCGAAGAGCGCCGCTCGGGCACAACGGTCAAACCCCACAGCAAGGCCGGGACACCCAGCAGAAGGGTCAGGTTGGTTAGATTGTTAACCGTTGCGTTAATCAGCACTTCGCGCGGCGCGCCGTCTTGAAGCGCGAGCACGACCACAAAGATGATGTTCGGCGCGCCCGAACAGTAGGGCAAGATCAGCGTCCCGATTGCTGTGCCTTCCAACCCGCGCTTCCCCATACACTCGGTGCTGAAGATCATCACAAGCGATGCGGCAAGGAAAACGCCGACAAAAAGGAGGATCTGCATCGTAATCGCGTCCGTCTATTTCGAAGCGGCGGATGCCGGGTCTGCAGCGAACGCGTCGCCAAGATTCACGAATTCACCCTGGGCTTTGCGCCAAAGAGGGTTGGAGGTAATATCCTTCGTGGAAGACGACGTGTTGTTGAACAAGGCGAACAGCCCGTTTCCCATGGCCATGAAGGCGTCGAAAAGCTCCTCGTGCCCATCGAAGGAGAAATCGAATTCCCCCGGATAGTACGCCTTGCGGGTCAACGATTCGTAGATTGCGGACGTGTCACGGACCAAGTTCGCGTCCCCGCGCGTGCCATGGTAGCTCTCCACCTCGAAATCGCCGTCGGACACGCGTACAATCACCCATTCGTCGAAAACCGGCTGCCGGCAAATTGCTTGCATCGCGGCCACCATCTTTTCAATCCGTTTTTCTGCTGCGGACAACTCCATCGCGGTACTCCTCCTTGAACAATTTAGCCAACGCTGCGCAACTGCAAAGGTCGCGGCCGTGAATTTTGCGGGGCGCATTAGGCGCAACATTGCCCCTGGACAGGCGCCAGTCTTACCCCTGCGGCGTTACGCTAATACTATACGAGCGCTCCGTTAAAGCGCAACCCCCCGAGTTGTGGTGCTCAGTACTGTGGTTACTAGTGGGTAAGGCGGAGGTAGAGTTTGCTGAGGATGGTGGGCAGACGAGCGAGGCTGTCCAGAATGATGTATCGTCCGCCGGGAAACATCAAGTCCATGTCCGCCGGGGTGTTTTCATTGGTGGAAATGCAGAAGGTGTGCAGCCCTTTGCGCTGGTTTTCCTCGCAGGCCTTGCGCACGTCGTGATGGGCGTAGCGGGTCTCCGGATCGTACCCCTGGTCGCAGGGTTTGCCGTCGGTGATCAGGACGAGCAAGCGGGTTTTTGCCTCGACGCTCTCCAGCTTCCAGCCGGCGTGACGAAGCGCGGCGCCGATGCGCGTGGAGGATCCCGAAAACGCGCTCAGCAGATCGCGGGTTCGCCGCTCGTTCCACTCCTCGTTAAAATCTTTGAACAGGTAGAACTGACAATTTTCCCTGGAGGTGCCGGTGAATCCGAACAGACCAAAGGTGTCGCCAAGGGCGTGCAGCCCGGATGCCAGCACGAAGGCGGCTTCCTTTTCGATTTGCAGTACGGTTTTCCCGGCGGCCGCGGTACTTGATGTTGACGCGTCCGCGGCGCGCGAAGCACGGGGCGCGGAGCGCGCTTCGGCCTCCTGCGCGGTCGAGCCGCTCAAGTCGAGCAAGATGGCAACCGCGATGTCGCGTCGGTTGACGAGCGTCTTGTTGTAGAATCGCATTTCACTGTCGCCGGTAACGCCGCGTTCGGCGATATGTTCCATGAGGTGGTCCAAATGGATGCGGTCGCCTTCCTGCAAACGGGTTTGCTCGGCCATTTCTTCGGGACGCAGACGCTCGAAGATCTTTCGCACTTGGTTGGCGTATCGCTCCACCTCGGGCGAGAGAGCCGCCGCTTGGCTTCGACGGCCGATGCGATTTTCCTTCACACAACACCAATCCGGATAGTAGTCGCCGCTGTGCACGTCCCATTCGGGGTAAAAGTATCCGACTAATGCGGTTTGACGGATTTTGCTGTCCTCGTTGTCTCGTTCATCGTCGCCTTTGCCGGCGGCCTCGGTTTCCGCGCCCTGGTCCTCGTCGCGGTCGTCGGCTTGGCTTTCCAGGTCCGGTTGAGGCTGCGCATTGGCGGGATCTTTGAGGTCGGCCCGCGGGGTATCCTCCGGCGCGCTTGAGTATTCGAGGGGAAAGAAAAGATCGGGCAACAGGGGCACGGGGTCGGGAATACCGACGGGCTCGCGGAGTTGCTCAGACCGGCACAGCTCAATCACAGCCTCCACAGTCTCCTCCGCCGAATTCGAGGCGCGGGCGCAACGGACCAACTTGTCCGCAAGCTCCCGGTCCTCATCGGGAATGGAAACCGCGGAGTCCGGGCTCTCCAACCCCAGCGCCGCCGCCAACAGGCGGTTGGCCCGACGGCGCGGATTCAGACCGGCGCGCGTCAGCTCCAACAGCCGATCCAACGAGGGCCGAGCACCGGGAAAACGGCGGCGACAAAAGCAATGCACCCGCGCGATCTCCGCAACGGCTGCCAGAGCGGGTGCTGCGGCATCGCCGTCGGCCCGACGACTGGTCCACTCCGTGAAAGTTCGGTTGCCCGCCTGACCGTGAATGCGGATGAAGCTGTCGCACAGCAGCGCCCCGCACGCCATCAGCACCAGCGACTTGTAGATGTTCTCGTTGGCGCGCCGAGTGTCGCAGTCGTTGATGGCGGCGGGCAGGTACAGCGAGCTTGCGCAGCCCACAAACGAGCAACCGCGCTCGAGGAGATCGTCGGAGTCCAGCGCCCCCAGAGATTCGATGCCGATATCCTCGCCAGTGAGGGCGCGCGCCAAGCGCTCCAACTGGGGCTTGCTGCGCTCCAGACGGGCCTGGGTGGTTTTAATGCGAATCGTTTGCCGGGAAGTCTCCAGCTTCGCCGCCAAGTACTTCGCGGCGGTCTCCGGATTGCGGCGCGCCATCTCCAGCGCCTCGAAAACAAAGGCCCGAATCCCGTCGCAGTCAAGCTCCGCCGCCAACACCGGATACCCGTCGATAAAGGCGGGCACCAAGTCCGCTTGCCGCTCCAGCAGCAACGAAATAGTATCCAGGACAAATTCCACCTCCGCAGGCTCCGTGCCCAGGCGGCCCTCGCCGCAGGCGTCAAAGAACTTCATGCCGAGAAAATGCCGAACCGAGGCGAGGCGCAACCCGAGCGAGCACCAGCGCTCGAACAAACGCGGAATCCGCAACAGCCAGCGGTACCGGCCGCCGAGCGCATCCAAAAAACTTTTCAACACACTGTCGAACGTGGACTTGTCGCTGTGCGCCAGCACCTCCGCAAACTGGCGCGTGACGGCCGGATTGGATTCGCCAAGCAAACCCTGCCGATACAAATCCTCAAGCCGACTGCGAAAGATTTCCTGATATCCCCACGTCACCTTGCGCAGATCGAAGTCAAGCACCTCCTCCGCCGCCGTCCGAGGTTCGTCATTGCCGGATTGTGCGTTTTCGTCCGTCATGCATAACCCATAATAAAACAGGCTCTCGCCTGTACAAACTACAAAGTACAACAGGCTCTCGCCTGCTTGAAAAATAGAAAATCCGCTCTCGCCTGTTCACCCCCAGCCGTGCCTGACCAAGCCCGGCTCAGGTTTGCTCCGGCATCTCCGAGGGCTCTTCCTCCTCCGGGAAATACAGGCGCACGATATCCTTGATCGAAGCGATGACTTCCGGATCGTCGGTGAGCACATCGGAGACCGCGACAGTGCATGCCAGAGAAGGGGCCAAACCCGACGCAATCAATTTGCCGGCATATACCAGCAAACGCGTGCTGACGCCCTCGCTCAGTCCAAAACCCTTGAGGTTGCGGATTTTTGAACCCATTTCAGCCAGCATCCGCGCCAGCTCCGGTTCAATACCGGCCTCCTCCTGCAGGATTCGCCCCTCCAAGTCCACTGGCGGATAGTCGAAATTGACCGCAATAAAGCGCTGGCGCGTGCTTTCCTTCAACTCCTTGGTGATATTCTGATAGCCGGGGTTGTAGGACAGAACCATCATAAACTCGGGGTGCGCGCGGATAACTTCCTGAGTTTTGTCGATGTACAGCAACCGCCGGTGGTCGGTCAGCGAGTGGATGATGACGGTGGTGTCGTTGCGGGCCTCGACGATTTCGTCCAGGTAGCAAATTCCGCCATAGCGAACCGCCAGAGTCAGCGGTCCGTCCTCCCAGACCGTTTCATTTTCCTTGAACAGGTAGCGCCCGACCAAGTCCGCCGCCGACAGGTCCTCGTGACAGGAAACCGTGATCAGCGGCAAGTCTCGGTCGAAAGCCATGCGCTCGATGAACCGGGTCTTTCCGCAGCCCGTCGGTCCTTTGAGCAGCAGGGGGATTTTTTCCTCGAAAGCGCCTCGGAACAGCTTGCGTTCCTGTTGGATCTCCACGTAATGGGGCTCCTTGAGAACCCGGAACTGGTCCACGACCTCGGGGCGCTGATTGTTCGCTTGTTTTGCTGTCATATCGCCTCTTATTTCGCTGAATTAATCAAAAACAGCCGCCGCAAGGCGCGGCGGAGTCCGATCAGTGTTTGTTCGAATAAGGTACCACCCGCCCGCGGTACCGCAAACCGTTTTGTCGCTGCCCCGCGACGTCAACGTCGAGACTCAAAAATTCGTGGCCGCAGTCGAGGAGCATAACGCCGACCTGATCGGTCTCAGCGCTCTATTGACGCACCCCGAAGGGCGCCATGAAAAGCACCATCGACGCCCTGGTCGAAGCCGGCGTTCGCGACAAGATCAAAGTCATGGTTGGCGACGCCCCGCTGACGCAGAGCTTTGCCGACGAATTCGGCGCGGACGGATATGCTGCGGATGCCGCATCCGCCGTCGGATTGGCCGACAG
>JBMCIU010000097.1:0-6703 GCA_048616755.1 Verrucomicrobiota bacterium | reverse complement strand
TGCTTTTCTGGGAGGTAAATCCGGAACGAGACGGGAAGGAAATCATTTATGAGCTTAAGTAATCCATCTGCGGACGAGGTGCAATCTCCGTCACATGCAGGTTGCAACCGGATGGTTGCGCCTTGAACTCGGGAACCAGTAGCCCAGCTTCCCGAACCACCTCGCGACGACTTGGATGTACGATGGACTTGCCGGGGGAAAGGTGTGGCTGTTTCGGCTGAAAGACAGGGCTGCAAGTTCAAGCATTTGCGGGATCAATTCAGGTCTGTAACTGTGCTTTCGGCTTTGGGGTTGCGGGTCATTAGGTCGGTCACGGCTCGGCGCGGATTTTTGCCGTCGTACAAAACCGCGTGAATTTCGTCGATGATGGGTGTCGGGGTGTGGTGTTTGCGGGCCAGTGAGAAGGCGGCTCGAGCGGTTCGGACCCCTTCGGCGACCTGTCTGCCCATGGAGGCTTGGACTTCTTCCAGGGAATGTCCCTTGCCGAGTTGCTCGCCGACAAAGTGGTTTCGGCTGTGTTGGCTGGTGCAGGTGACGATGAGGTCTCCAACGCCGCTCAGGCCGGAGAACGTGTCCGCCCGTCCGCCGAGAGCCTCGCCTAAACGGCCCATTTCAACGATGCCGCGGGTCATGAGCGCGGCGCGAGCGTTGTCGCCGAATCCCAGGCCGTCGGAGACGCCCGCCGCGATGGCGAAGACGTTTTTGAGTGCGCCGCCCAACTCGACTCCGATGACGTCGTCTTGGGTGTACACTCGGAAACGGTCGTTCATAAATGTTTGCTGAACTTGATCGGCGAGGGCGGGGGAGCGCGATGCCACGGTGACCGCCGTCGGCATCTTGCGGGCGACTTCTTCGGCGTGACTGGGGCCTGAGAGTGTGGCGAATTCGACGTCGCCCAGGATGGTTTCGACCAATTCGCTCATGCGCAGGTCGGTGTCCTGCTCCAATCCTTTGGCGACGTTGAGAACGGGCAGCGGTCGCTTGTCTGCGTTTGCGCCGGCCTCGGCCAGCTGCTCCAGCAAACTGCGCATGAATCGGGATGGAGCTGCGAGCACCAGCAGTTCGGCGTCGGCGATGCTCTCGGGGATGCTTTGGGATAGGTGCAGCTCGGATGGCAGCGGCACGCCCGGCAGAAACTCGGTATTTTCCCGCTGCTCGCGCATGGATTTTATGTAATCGGGGAACGGTCCCCACAGGGTGGTTTCGTGGCCGTTGTCGACCAGCAGCAAAGACAGCGCCGTGCCCCAGCCGCCATCACTCATTACGGCGATCTTCATTGTTTTTTACCTTGATTGAATTGGTGTTCCTCGCCGCGAATTAGGCGTTGAATATTGCTTTTGTGTCGAAGGGCGACCAGTGCCGCCACAGCCCATAGCAGGATGTGTACGGCGGGCGCAATGCGAAGTGGCGAAAGCCAGCCGAGCAAATGGGCCGTCAGCGGCAGCGCCGCCGCTGCAACAATGCTGGCCAACGAAACGTACCGGCTGCTGAAGAATACGCCAAGCCATACGACAATTGCCGCAATAAAGCACAGCGGCGCCAACGCCGCAACCACGCCAAGACTGGTGGCGAAGCCTTTGCCGCCTTTGAAGCGCAGTGTGACCGGCCACACATGCCCCGCAACGGCGGCCGCGCCAACAACTACGGGTATCCACGCGGAATCCGCGCTCGTCAACGCTTGGGCAATCAATACCGGAACCGCCCCTTTGGCAAAATCCAGTACAAAGCACAGACGCCCCAGACTCCTGCCCAGCACGCGCTGAACATTGGTCGCCCCCACATTGCCGCTGCCGTGTTTCCTAATGTCAATCCCCTGGCTGCGTCCGATGAGCCAGGCGAAGGAAATGCTGCCGACGATGTAGCCAACTAAAATGGAGAGAATAACAGGTCCGATAGAGTGCATAGGGTGAGTTCCAAGTTCCAAGTTCTGAGTTCTGTGTTCGGTGTTCTGTGTTCTGAGTTCGGTGGGTCTGAGTTCGGTGTTCAGTGTTCTGAGTTCGGAGTTCTGAGTTCTGAGTTCAGTGTTCTGAGTTCAGTGGGTCTTTCCTTGTCCGTGCCTGTCTGTGTCTGTCCGTGTTGCCTCGACCCGTTCGTCTCCGCTTTCGCCTCGATTTTGTCTCGTTTCCGTCTTTCCGTCTTTCCGTTTTTCCGTTCTTCCGTTTCCTCAATCGGGGGTAAAGGGAATAGCCGGCCCCTCGGCTCGTTCCCGGTATCTCAGATCGAAACATCGTCGACATCGAAACGTTTCCAAGCCGTGAATGATTGCGGATTGCGCGGCTTTGCGGATGACGACGGTGTTGCCCTTGCGCAATCGAATGCGCGTCGGATCGTTATCGCTCAGCAGCACGGCCGGACCGCGGACGATTTCCACATGGATTTGGGTATTGTCGGCCACGACCAAGTGGTCGAGCGGTTCGGTTGAGTTATTGAAGGCGATGCCGATACCGCTGCGAAACAGGCTGTGGGTGATGCTGCGATAGTAGCCTGTGCTGCCGAAGGGCGTGGATGCGACCAAGCCGTCGCCCACAATGAGATGCTGAGCATACAGGGCGTTGTCCAAGCGCAGCCGATAACGCACGCTGCTGGCGATGTTGCGTTTGTTGATGACGATGTCGTTAAGACAGCTCAGTGGCGGATGCTCGTCGGTTTGGGCTTCCAGCTTCAGCATCTTACGGCGCGACAGCTTGTTGTTAAGAAATGCTTCAATGAGTTTGGCGTCTCCATGCTCGGTGCATTTTTCGCTGGTTCGCCCGTCGCGGATCGGCAGTTTGGGTACCCCTGGAAAATCCCGTTCTGCGCCCAGCAGGGATCCGTCGCCGCCGTAGCTGATGACCAGCTCGGGGTTATGGTTGGTTTCCTCGAATCCATAGTGTTCGAGCGTTTTGCGCAGATCATCCAAGTGACGTCCGCGCAATGCAGTTCGAATTGGTTTGTCGGCGTTGTTCATGCCGTTGTCCGGCCGTTTTCAGCATTCGGAGAAAACAGTCATGCTCCCAGTTACGATTTAGATGCGCCGGGGCGTTCGGCGAGTTCGAACACAGAATTAGCGACTTCGTTGGCCACGTCTCGGCTCGGTCCCAGGCGTTTTACGGTTTCGGCCATTCCCGCCAGAGCCGCGGCCCGCCTGGATCCGTCGGGCAGTATCTGCTCCAGTCCGTCCGCCAGTTTTTGCGGCTGCACATCGTTCTGCAGGTACTCTGCAAACACCGGTTGTTCGGCGACCAGGTTCACTATTGTGAAGTATGGCAGTTTGACAAGTCGTTTGACCCATTGGTAGGTTATTGGGTTGAGTCGGTAGCTGGTGACCAGCGGCAGCCCCAGGATGGCCGCCTCGAGGGTAACCGTGCCGCTGGCTGCCAGGCCGGCGGTCGCGCGTTGCATCCAGTGCAGGGCTTTCCCTGGCTCGACATCCACAGGCGCGGGGGTTTCTGCTTCCGCGCGGTGTCGGGCGGCAATGTTGATGGCCAGCTCCGCGCTGTGTCCCGGCGGGACGCATGTGATGAACCGCAGGGATGGGTGGCGTGCGTGCAACAGGTCCGCTGCCCCCAGAAAATCGGGAAGGAGGGATTCGATCTCGGAGGCACGGCTGCCGGGCAACAGCAGGACGATAGACGGATCCTGCTTCGGTTTGGAGTCCTGGTATTCGGCAAGAATGTCCACAAGCGGGTGTCCGACGAAGCGAGCATCCAAATTGGTGTCGGCAAAAATATCCGGTTCAAACGGGAAAATGGTCAGCAAACGGTCAATGGTTCGCGCCATTTTCGGGATGCGGTGTTTTCCCCATGCCCACACCTGCGGACATACGTAATAGATTACGGGAATGCCCAGCTTGTGCAGTTTTTTGGCCAGACGCAGGTTAAACCCCGGGTTGTCGATTAGGACTACGGCGTCGGGACGTTCCTGTTTTGCCTGGCGCACAAGCCCCCGGAAGGCGTTCAAAAAACAGGGCAGGTGGCGCAGCGTCTCGACGAGGCCGACCACCGCCAGGTAGGAGGCGTCAACCAGTAGCTCAACGCCGGCATCTCGCATATGACCAGCGCCCATGCCGCGCACGCACAGCGATGGTTCGCGTCGCAGCAGGGCTTCAGCCAGCTCCGCGCCATAGCGGTCGCCTGAGGGTTCGCCGGCCAGAATCCAAATTCGGTGATTTTTACTGGGTTGCTCGGAAGGCATCGTTTTGATTTATTGGCCAACGCCGGTTAATTTTAGTGAGTTTGCGCGAAAAACAGTGCCGGTCCGGTTTGCATACCGGCGCTGTTCAGCTAACGTGCCTGTCTGATTATACCATAAGCGTTAAGACCGGCTTGCGCAACAGCAGTGCCGACGCCTGCCATTGCCGGTGCTGTAGCAAAAACAAATGCCCAAATGGAGCCAGCATTGCTAGAAAATCTCCACCTCATTGCTGTCGTGCTGATTATTGCTCTCGTCCTGATTCTGCTTCTCATGCGCAGAATCTTTTCGCCGCTGGCTCAAATGCGCGAAGAGCTGAAAAACACCCAAAGACAGTGGGAGGGGGTGGTGAATTTTCTGGGCGTGTTCAGCCGCAGTCTGTCCGCGAATAAGAATCCGGGTGATATTCTTCAGCATGTGGTGCATTACGCTTGTCGCATCATGCGTTCGGAATCCGCGGCAATTTATCAACTGGAAGAACACGAGAGCACGGGCCGTCCCGTTTTGCGCCCGGTTGCCATCCACGGGCCGTTCCCCCTCCTCGAAGAACAGGATTCCGGAACCAGCCTTCCACGCAAACTTCCCGACCGCTTGGATGAACTGCGACGGCATCCCTTTGCCTTGGGCGAGGGAATCATCGGCGAGGTCGCTCAGAGTGAAACCAGCATGATCGTCAAAAACTCGTCTCAGCCCGCGGGCAGGGCGCTTCCCTTCCGAGTCAATACCTGCCTGGCCACCCCCATTCCGGTTCGCGACCGCACCATCGGCGTGCTGTGCGTCGCCAACCGGAGGTTTGGCGGCGGCCCGTTCGACCACACCGATCAGCGTGTGAACAAGCAATTGGCCTTGCAGGTTGGCGTGGGAATTGATCTTCTGAACATCTACGATGAACGCGGCAATCAGGAGCGATTGGTTCAGGAATTGGAGTTTGGACGGGAAATACAGCATTCGCTGTTGCCGCCGCCCAAGCCAAACTGGCACGAATACGCGCTCTCGGCGTTCAGCGAGCCGGCCCTCGAAGTCGCGGGCGACAGTTACGATATTGTGGAGATCGATGATGATCGCCTCATGATCGTGGTCGCCGACGCCACCGGCAAGGGCGTGCCGGCCTGCATGTTGTCCGCCATGGCGCGCAGTTTCGTGCGGTCGCTGGCCGAAGGCTTTAACGGTATGGAAGAGTTTCTCGTCAAGCTTAACCGCTGTATCTTTCAGGACACCGACACCGCTCATTTCCTGACGATGGGCGTGCTGGTTCTGGACCGGCAAACGCAGGTGTGCGAGTATGCTTGCGCGGGACACACGCCGCTGCTTATCCGGTTCTCGGACGGCACTCGGCGCTGCATCGCCCCTGACGGGCCGGCCCTCGGGCTGCTGCCCAACGAGCTGGGCGTTGAGTTCGACACCCTCAGCTTCTCATTCACGCCCGGCACCAGTGTGATGATGTTTAGTGACGGCTTAAACGAGGCGCTCAATCCCGAAGGCGAGGAGTTTGGCATCGAACGACTTGAAGAGCTTTGGGAGCAGGAGTCTTCTTCCCCCGAGGAGATGAAGGACAGAATGGTTGGGGCTGTTCGGGACTTCGTCGACGGGCGGGCTCAGTTGGACGATCGAACGCTGGTTATTGTCTCCCGCACCTGCGAGGCTGAGGCGTCTGCGGGAGGTTAAGCTCGCGTCGAATCCGCCGCGAATGACCGCAAACCATGGGACTACCATTGATGTTTGTACCTTGGAAACCTGTGTTGCGCTGGATATTGGCTTGTACGGTGGTTTTGTTGCTGGCGGCGATGATTTTCGTTGGCCCGGTCAACGGCGCCGCTTCTTCGTTTCTACGTCCGCTGCTTCAATTCACGCAGGTGGTTCGGAATCGTTTGTCCGAAACGATGGAGGGATTGGTTGCCGGCAGGCGACTGCGCTCGGACCTGCGCAGACTCGAAGCCGAATTGGCTGTTCTCGAGTTGGAGTTGGGCGAGGCACGGCAGGCGCGAGCGGAGAACGAGAAGCTGCGCGCCATTCTCGATCTGCCGGCGGCCCCGGAGTGGCGGCGAATTGTCGCTCCGGTCATCGCCCGAGATCCCGTGGAATGGCGGCGCGGATTTCGCATCGGCAAAGGCACGCGCGACGGGATTGCTCTCGGTGCCGTGGTCATGGAGCGGAACAACGTAATTGGCCGCGTTATCCAAGTTCACCGCACCACCGCAACCGTGGCTACAGTGGCGGATCCCGCATGCAGGATAAGTGTTCGAGTCCGGGGTACAGACGCAGTCGGGCTTATGGGCGGCGTGCGGCGCATCGCCGCCGGCGGTCTGCCCCAGTGTATCGTGACCTACTTGCCGAGGGACGCCGATTATCGCCGCGGTCAAGTTGTTCAGACAACCGGCCTGGGCGAAACCATCCCCGGCGGACTGACCGTCGGGCGCGTGGTGCCCTGGTCCGAACAACAGTTAGTCGATGTCCGCGACAACTCGTATGCCCGAATTGCGGTTGCGCCGCTGGCCGATTTCGGACGTGTCCGCTTCGTCAGTGTACTCAGCCT
>JBMCIU010000096.1:0-6730 GCA_048616755.1 Verrucomicrobiota bacterium | reverse complement strand
AGTCGAAGAAATCAGGCGGAATCGGACTCTGGGGCACGGTGAAATGGAAGTTCCCATGCCCGCATGACGCGGTTAGGATGCTCATAATACGATCAACGTCATCATCGGGGCCAGCCATGTAAACAGGCTTGCCGTCCGGAGCGCCAAGCGCAATATCCTCTTGGCATTCCGAGGCTGCTTCTTCCAGGCTTCCCAAGGCACTCAAGGCTTGCAAAACCTCCGGCGGAAGCTTGAATCCAAGCCGGCTGGAATATGCTATGGATTCCCGGAGAATCTTTGCGGCAAGGCAGTAGTCCGCTTGGAACATCGGGTTTCGGCTCATCATAAGCGACCGAAGCTCGTGCTCATACTCGGCCTTGGTCCGAAATTGTGTGACAAATCCTTGCTTCGGCCCAAGGCATCCCAAGTCCACCAGGAACACACAGCAGGCAACCCCGCCGAAAGGCGGCTCTTTTGAAATCAGGATTTCGGTCAGATTTGCAGTATCCCGCCAGCATTCAGAAATTAGGCACTCGAACACCGGCCATTGTGCCGCTGTTTTCAAATCCAGCTTGGGGCCGCCGCCTGTGCGACGACTTTTCGAGTTTTTTCGTCTTGGGGGTCTGTGCGGCATTGGTGTTGTGATCTCCTGTTTTACGCAGTCAATAGGGGCGTTCAGTCGCCGGAGGGTTCCTGCTGGCTTTGATATTCGGACAGGAGGAGGGCCACGTTGATCGGGGCGAGCATGAGGGGGGGACTGGCAGGCGGTTAGTCATATTGGCAACGAACTCGCGCAGGAAGAGCCGCCATGGGGCTGCCGCGTGGACACGTAGCGATCGGCGAGACGGTGGGCCGCCCTCCCGTCAATCCACTGTCGAGAACTCAGTTCCAAGTAAATCTCCGGGTAATGCTCGCGTGTAACCTTCGGCGTCTTGAGCATTGGCAACAGCGTCTTCTCCTCCTTGGGAAAGAGCGTGTCGGAAAGATCGAATATCTGCTCCTTAAGATTGTCCATATCCGCTTTAGTAACACCGAACACGCGCACGCAGAGCAACGATGGATCCTCTGCGGACGGGGAAACCCTGACTAAATATGGCTTCCCCTCAAGAAGCTGGCGAATCTTGCTCTCGATAAAAGTGAGTGTTGTATCCATATGTTGCCTAGGAAGTGACACGCCCGATGAAGAAGGACCGAATCCTCTGTGCCCTATCGAAGTGGGGTTGCAGCTCTTCTGCCTCAACGGGTTCAGGGTCGTAGTCTGCGGTTTCTCTCAGGATCAGCAGTTCGCTGAAATGGCGTTTCGCGCTGCGGACGTCCTGACCGCAACTGCCGACGGCCAGCTCTGCCGCGTGATGCTTTGGACTTGAGTCTTTGGGGATGGGCGCGGGCAACGCCTTCATAGCATCCGAATACCTGACGGCTTGAAAGACAGAGTAGTACAGGCGGCTTGCCGCCGCATTGAAAAGGCCGTTTACGAAGCATTTTTCCGAAGCCTGCCAGTTTTCGTCAGATTTTCGACGCAAACCGTCCATTATCTATTCTCCGTGCTGTTTGACAAAGGTAAACATACCATACTGTGCAGGCAATCCAAGTCAATGCGCTTGAGTAAACAACAGGAAACTGGGAAATCGACCAGTATTCTTCATTTTAGTGTTTCGTCGTCGTTGTACTTTGCGCACTCCGCTTTATGGTCCCGTTCGATTTGCTCGGCGATCTCTGCCGCGGTCATCGGCTGATGACGAAGACGGCGAGGTCGGCATTCAGGTTGGGGTTGTCGCGGACTTGGGCGAATCCGTTGCGGGTGTCGAAGGCAAGGGTGTTTTCGACGCGGATGCTGCGGCTTTCGCAGAACTGCTGGAAATCACGGATGGTTACAACACGCAGGTCGGAGGTGTTGTACCACTCTCCGCCTCCAAGTCCGGGGTGGGTGCCGACAATTCCCTCCGAATTGAGCCGCTCGCGGATCTCGCGATATCCAAAGTTCGGGAAACTGACGATGGCGCGCCGACCAACCCGCAGAAGTTCGTCTACGACACGTTCGACGTCCTTGACGGTCTGAAGGGTCTGGGACAAAACGGCCACGTCGAACTGTTTGTCGAGAAACAATGGCAGGCCGCGGTTTAGGTCGGCTTGGATGACGGGTAACCCTTTGCGCACGCAGGAGATGACCGCCGATTCGCTGATCTCGACGCCGGTGACTTCCGCGCGTCCCTGGTCGCGCAGCAGCTTGAGCAATCCGCCGCTGCCGCAGCCAAGGTCGAGCACGCTGTCGCCGGGCGCCAGGAGGCCGGCGATGATGGTGTAGTCCGGGCGCTCGGGACCGGAGGAGGCGAAGAGGCGGCCGGGTAGATTGACCTCGCCGCCGCGGTCTGCGCAGACCGCAGAGGTGCAATCCCGCCCGAACAGTCCGCCCAGGAATCCGCAGACCAGGCTGCCGTAGGCGGACAGGTCGTTGGGCAGCAGAAATGCGTCATGCCCGCATTCGGACTGCACGCAGCAGTAGGAGACCGGCTTGTTGTTGGTGGCGATTAGCGCTTCGACCAATTCTTCGGCGTGGCGCGGCGGGAACAGCCAGTCGCTGGAAAAGCTGAGGATCAGCCAGGCGTTGTCGCCGGCCTGGAACCGAGAGCGCAGCGCTTGCCGCGAGTCCCCCAGATCGAACACGTCGATGGCGCGGGTCAGGGTCATGTAGCTGTTGGCGTCGAAGCGCTCGACGAATTTTTGACCTTGGTGTCCCAGGTAGGAGCCGACGGAGAATCGCGTTTCGAAGGCGGTCTCGATCCGGCGGGGAACGAGCCGGTCGGCGTCGAATTTTTCCGCCATGGATTCGGGGGAAAGATAGGTGATGTGTCCGATCATGCGGGCAATGGCGAGCCCGGATTCGGGGCGGACGCCCTGCTGGTAATAGTAGCCGTCGCGGAAGTTGCCGTCCTGGAGAATGGCGTTGCGCGCGACGACGTCGAAGGCGAGGGCTTGGCTGGAGATGCGCGGTGTGGTCCCGATGGCCACGATGCCGCGCACGCGCTCTGGGCGGGTTGCCGCCCAGGCGAGGGCCTGCTGGCCGCCCATGGAGCCGCCCACGACCGCCAGCAGCCGGTCGATGCCGAGGGCATCCAGAAGGCGTTCCTGGAGGTCGACCATGTCCTCAATAGTGATGGCGGGAAAATCCGGACCGTAGGGTTTGCCGGTTTCCGGATTGATGCTGGACGGGCCGGTGGTGCCGCGACATCCGCCCAGAACATTGGGGCAAATGACGAAATACCGGTTGATGTCGATGGGGCGGTCCGGGCCGACGACCAAGTCCCACCATCCCGGCGAGTCGTTGGCGTCGTGTCGCGCCACGTGGGAATCGCCGCTCAGCGCATGGCACACCAGCACGGCATTGCCGGTGTCTTCGTCGAGTGTGCCGTAGGTTTCGTAGGCCAGGGTGACCTCGGGAAGCCGCCCGCCGTTGCGCAGGGTACAGGGCCCCTCGAGGTGAAGAGTTTGGACGTGCCCCGGCGACGTGCCGTTTGGTTTGGAGTCACGGTTGGGAGTCTGCGGGGTCATTCAGGGGTTCCTTTGCATTGCAGGAGGTATTCCACCTCGGCGTCTTTGGTCAATGGAATGATCCAGTCGCGATAGATGTCGCGCACGGTGTCGGGCGGTATCTTGCAGGGTCCTGAGCGTTCGGCGCCGATTTCATTAACGTCCTGTCCGTAGTGCCGGGTTTTGATCTCAACGCGCCGAAGCAGCTTTTCTTCAACCTCTTGGTTGGTGATCAGCTTGCGCAGGGATTCGGTGTCGGCCTCGTCGATGGCTGTGGCGTAGCGTTCCGGATCGGCGCGGAACTTGCTTTCAGCCACGAACATGCCGTAGTGGATGCGATGAGAAAGGTTCTGCAGGCAATTGACGTCGGCGACCGCGCTGGAGCCGTACTGGCCGTCGTCGCCCGGATCGCAAATCAGCGGCACGATTTGTTGGATGTAGACGGCAAGAATCCGCTCGTTCAGGTTAACGGTATTGGGATCGATGGGGCTTTCGGAGAAATTCATGGCGGGCAGGATGGGATCGGGCAAGTTGTCCGAGAACGGTTTTTCATCGGGGCTGGTGTAGCGGCGCATGCGCGCGTGGACGGTTTCGGTTTCGCGCAAAAGATAGGCCAGCAGGCTGCCGCCGCCGATAGTTTCGCCAAAGGCGGCGGGATCGTAGATGCAGGCGTTTCGGCGGAATTGCGCACGCTCGATCAGATCGAAGATGATGGTTTCCTCAAGGCGCATCAGCACGGTTCGGATATTGTCGAGAAGCAACTGCGGATTCATTCTTGCGAACTCCGGATTTCCACGGCTTCGGCGATGAAGTTGCCGACCATTACCGCGCTGGCCACCCGCACGGGCATGTGTCGCCGGTCGGCGGTGAACCACAAAAAGAGGTCCGCGTCATCGTCCTTTTCAAAGACTCCGCCGAGGTCGGCGGTGCGGGGCGTGATCTTATAGGCGTCGAACTTGCCCGCCGGGACTTTGACGGTCTCGCGCCCGATGATTTCGGCCTGTCCATGCACGACTTTTTTGCCGTTGGTAACCGGGAGGGTGTAGGTCTTGTCCTCGGCGAGCGGCAGTTGCCGGAAGCGGTAGAGAGCGCCGATCATGTCCGTGACCGTGTCGGGCAAATCCACGGCGGGGCGAGACTCGCCCGTTTTCTTGTCGGTGCGTACCGCCGTCTTTTGCGCCCAGTCAAAATCGACGGTGAAGTGGGCGCGTTTTTTGCCTTCTCGCTGTTTTTTCTCGTAGGCCAGCACGCGGGTGCCGTCAAGGGTGACATAGGAATCCAGGCGGGTACGGACCTTGTAGATTTTGTCCACCAGCCCAGTGGTGCGGATCGATGTCGAGAAATGCCGCGCGGGCACCCCATTCACCGTCGTTTGCTCGTGAACGTTCAGCGTGGCGCGACCGGCCACAATAAACCCCCAACGCAGACGGAAGACGATGGTTTCCCCGTCCTCAAAGGGCATCTCCGTCTCCGCTCCGCACAGGCTGGTTGCGAAAACCGCAGCCAATACAACCGGCAGCAACCTCCAATGAGTGAGCTTGTACATTACTATTCCTCAGTTTCGTTGAGCCGGTAATCGAGCCATTGGCGCAGATCCATGCTGGGCTGGGTTGGCGTTTCGCCGCGGATTTCGCGGCGGATGTCGCCCAGCAGAGCGCCGCGTTCGGCGAACACGCTGTGTTTGTGGATGGTTTCCAGATTGGTCTGTCGTACTTGGACAAAACTTTCGTCGGGCAGTTCTCTGTAGGCTTCGACGAAACGGCCGAGAATGTCGCGGCTGACGTCCTCGACGAACTTCGGATTGTTGTGCGCGCGACTGACGACAAAGCACTCGTCCGGGCGCTTGAGAATTTCATAGGTTTCCGAACTCATGGACGCCTCGATAATTCGCGCCAGCTGTTCGGCACGAATGCTCGGGTGCGCGGACACAAGCAGGCGCCCGCGTCCGCATTGATTGTGGCTTGGCATGGGCAGCAACTCCAGTATTCGGTTCGTTTGCTCCTCGCTAAAATTGTCTTCGAGCAATCGCTGCTGAGCCCGTTCGCGCATCATCTCCTGTGCGCAGGGACAGGCGGTCATCCCTTCCGCCTCCACCCCCACCAGAATCTCCTCCCGTTCGCGCGTGGCGGCCGCCACCCCGATCAGCCGATAGAGTTCCTGGGACTTCAGGCCGCTGACCGGCGTTCGGCGCGTCTGCGGAAATTCCGCCTGCACATGGACTTCGGCTCGACAAGCTCCCTGGGTCTTCAGCAGGGCGTGCGCGATCCGGCTGCTGAAGCTCTCGATGTTGGCCGCCGTCTCCGTCAGCGCGTCCTCGATAGCCTCGTCGACGGCCATGCTGAAGCGCGACATATGCGCTCCTTTGTCCTCCGGCGCCAAATCGATCCATACATCGATGGAAGCCGAAAGCAGTTCCGGGCGCCCCGTGCTGGATAGGCGAATGATGCGGTGAAAGTCCGTCAGCCCAACCCGGTCCAGCCCGATCGAGTAGGTGGGCGATTCGGTTTGCACGTCGCGCTGATATCCGGCCAGCAGACCGTGCTCGATCCGGCGGATGCCCGAGCAATCCACGGTCTCGAGCAACTCGGCTACCGTCGATCCCAACTCCGGGTGGCGCATGTCCGCGGCAATGTCCGCCAGCGGCATCAGCACGAACGCCCGGAGCGGAATTTCCTTGTGTGGAATCCGCAAATCACCCTCTATCACCACTTGGTCGCCGTAGAACAGGATGTCGATGTCAACCGGCCGAGGTCCGTACCGGAAACCGCCCTCGGTGTCCCTTCCCATGACCCGCTCAATGCGCTTGACGAAATCGCGCAGCTTCATCGGCGCCAGCCGGGTCCGACCCGCGCAGGCAATGTTGAGAAACTTAGGCTGATCTGCGTAGCCCACCGGCGGAGTCTCGTAGACTGGACTGACCTTGGTGACGTCGACATGCTCGGCCAGCATGTTGAGCGCCTCAACCAAATTGCTCTCCCGGTCGCCCAGATTCGCGCCCAAACCCAAATAGACCGTTATCGCGTCGTTCATTATATTTCTCCTTAAAAGATGGCTGAATCCTTGATGTTCCGCCAATCCGCCGCCGCTTCGCGCCGTGCCTTCAGGCAGCCTTGATTCAGGTACACGAGCAAGCATGCGGCGCCTTGCATTGGCAGGCCATACGCTACATGATCTTTACCGAAGTTCGAGTGCAACGGCAAAAGGCAAAATCTCGGTACTCTTG
>JBMCIU010000095.1:0-6816 GCA_048616755.1 Verrucomicrobiota bacterium | reverse complement strand
GAGTGCGTCGACTCTGGCGAGCTCGACGCACCTACCAAGGCCGTCCCGGATTTTTTCTGGATAGGGTCTAGCTCTGCCGTCCACGGCGGAGCATCTCTGGCGTCGTCAGTTCGAGGTTAGGAAACCGGTTAGTGGGCTACTGGCGGATGCGGCGTGCTGTTCGCCGCGCGGATCGGCGTCGCGGGCCATTTCGGCGGCGCGGATGGCGGTGTCGAAGGCGCGCGCCATCAAGACGGGATCGCCTGCGCCTGCGATGGCCGTGTTGACCAGCACTGCGTCCGCGCCCAGTTCGATGGCGGCGGCGGCATGGGAGGGCATTCCCAGACCCGCATCGACGATGACGGGCACCCGCGCTTGTTCGATGATGATTTCGATCATGTCTTTCATGCGCAGTCCGCGATTGGTTCCGATGGGCGCCGCCAAGGGCATGACGGCGGCTGTGCCGACTTCCTCCAAGCGATGCGCGAGCACAGGGTCGGCATTGATGTATGGAAGAACGACAAAGTCCTCTTTGACAAGGATTTCCGCCGCCTTTAGGGTTTCGATGGGATCGGGCAGCAACCAGTTGGGATCGGGTGTGAGTTCGAGTTTTATCCAGTTCAGTCCGGCGGCGGCCTTGGCGATGCGCGCGATGCGCACGGCCTCGTCGGCGGTGCGCGCTCCGCTGGTGTTGGGGACGATAACTACGCGCTCGGGATCCAGGCGCGACAGCATGGGGTCCTGTTCGGTGTCCCGGTCCAGATCCACGCGGCGCAGGGCAACCGTGACCATTTCCGCCTGAGAGGCGTGAACCGCCTCGGCCATGAGGTCGTGGCTGCCGAATTTTCCGGTGCCAATAAACAGCCGGGACGAAAATTGCCGACCTGCCAGTGTCAAGGGATGCATCAGCCTCCTCCTACGAATTTGATGATTTCCACGGTTGCGCCGTTGCGGAGTTCGCATTTTTCGAGCGCGTCGCGCGGGATGATGTCCAAATCCACCTCGACCACGACGTGTTCGGGGTGGATGTCGAGTGTTTCGAGCAGGGCGGCTGCGGATGTGCCGTCGGGCAGCTCTCGGTGTTCTCCATTCAGTGTAATGGTCATGGCGGCATCCGGATGTTACGGATTTAAACGAAAAAACGCGTTTGCTGACGGGATATCGTCTGCGAAACGCGCGGAGGAAACCTCCCTTCGCAGGCATTATCCTGATCAGGTTCTCGGGTCGATCCGTTGGCTTGGATCCTCTCAGCCCGCGCGCGATATCGGGCTCCCCGGCGAATTTGTGATGTCTGGGAACGACGGATCTAGCCGTCTTGTTTTACTGACCGCAAAACGACAGTATAGTTCCGCGGAACGCGAAACACAAGTGTCCATACGGAGCCCGACTAGGACAATTCCTTTTCTGGAGGGCGAGACTCCCGTCGAGCCGGGGTTGCCGACACTGGCAACCCGAGTGTTCTCTGAAGGTGAGGGGGTTTTCCGGTGCATGCGGCCGGCCCCGCCTTGCGTCCGACGGCGGGGCTCGACGGAGTCTCGCCCTCCAAAACTGCTACAGGCAAGGATGCCTGTAGTACTGATATCAGGAGTTTGATGAAGCGCACAGTTGACAATCAGGCGGCGGAGGCGTTGGGGTGTCCGGAGGCGCCGCCGGCGTGGCTGGAGAAGTGGGCGGGAGCGGAGCGTCTGGGTGCGGAGTTCGCATCGGGGATTCGCGCCTATGCCGGCCGGGTTCTTCGGCAGGAGAAGGACCGAAGTCTTTCTTGGGGGAAGGACCGGCTGGTGCTTCGGGTCGGAGCGCAGCGCGCGACCTGGCAATTGCGGGGATCGCAATGGCAGCCGTCCTGCACGTGCGGCTACGGTCAGGGAAAGTGTCCGCATGCGTTTGCCGCGATCAAGTTGTTCCAAGAGGTGGCGGAGGCGCGCGGGTGGCTCGGCAATGGCGCTGCGGACTCCGCGGCGCGGACGGATGCGCCGACGGTGCCGCGCAGCCGACCCCGCCGGAATAGCCGACGAGCATCGATGCCGACGCAGCTGAATTTCGAGTGGGACACCAAGCCCGCGGAGTCCGCGCGTTTGACGGTAGAGGTGGATGTGCATCATCAGCCCGGCATGTATGTTCTGCGGTTTTATCGGGACGGCGCGGAGCGCTCCTGGCTGTCGCTTCAGGGGCTCTACAACTTGTGTCGACGTGCTCAGGCAAAAGTGCTCGACAACTGGCCGGAGCGCGACGTTCGCTTTTTGGCGTGGTTGGCGGGGCGATTGAACAAGCGCTCGCTGCTGCGCAGTAATATCAAGGTGCTGAAGCTGGAGCCGCAGGAGTTTGCGCGCTGGCAGGACCGCTGGGCGGAGGATCCGGGGCGCTTTATCGAACGGACCTCCCAGCAGCCGTTCGGCGCCGGTCGGGAGGCGTCCTTTCACTTTGAGTTGTCGCCCGCGGGGGACGATCGGGTCGAAATTGCGGCGATTGTGACGCTGGCCGACGGAACGAGTCTGAACTACCACGAGTTGCTAAGCAAAATTTCCGCTAATCGCAGCGAATTCATGGTGGACGGGCAGCTGATACGACTTGATCCGCCGGTGACATGGGACTTGCTCAACAGCGTGTTTGCCAAAAAGAGCCCGACCATGGAGCGTCGGCACGTGCTCGAACATTTGCCGCATTTGCTTGAGCAGCGGTTGGACTTGGTGCACGGCCCGCTGACGGAGCGACGGCGCCGAATGGTTGCGGCTACGGTGACCTTGCGTCCGGATGGTGCAAACTTCGCAGGGCGGATCACGCTCGGCGGGCAGGATTTTCACTCGGAAACCGGGCGCGCGGTTGGGCCGCTGACCGCCAAAAACGGAAAATTTCAGCTGGAGTTGTTCGAGACCGAGGATCGCGATGCTCTGCGTGAGTTTTTGCGTCGCACCGAAGCCGAGATTGGCGAGGGCGGGCGGTTTCGGATTGCCGGCGGCGGAGAGCGTGCTCGACAGTTGGTTGAGGCATGGAAGGCGCTGCCCGACAGCGTGAAGCGCCGTCCGGACGACGAATTGATTCCGTTGTTGGAGGGTGTCGGACCGGCTGTGGCGCAGGTGCATCACCAGCAGCGCGGCGCCGGCGTGGAATTCGATGTGTTGTGGACTTGCGGGGGGCGCGCGCTGACCGGCGGCGAAATGCGAGACCTGGTTCGCAGCGAAGGCGGGGTTTTGCGGACCAGTTCGGGAGAATGGTTGCGCATGACCCCGGAGGACGCGCGCGAAACCGCCAAACGCTTTGAGGCGGTACTCGAATTGGAGGCGACGACTCTGCTCGTTCCCGAGGCGCGTCGAGCCGCGGCGACCGTCGAGCAGACCGCCGGTGTGGAACTCCGCGGCTTGAAGCGAGATGCAGGACGCGAGTTGCTGACTGCCCCCGCTCCCGAACCGTTGGGGGTGCCCGATGCTCTTGTCGGGGTTCTGCGCTCGTATCAGCGCGAGGGATTCGAGTTTTTGGCGGAACGTCTGACCTTTCGCACCGGTCCTTTGCTGGCCGACGACATGGGGCTGGGGAAGACTTTGCAGGTGCTGTCCGTATTGGAGGCGCTGCGGCTCAACGGTGGGCTGCCGACGTTCGCGGGATCGCGCACTGGGGGCGGACGGTTGCGCGCTCTTGTGGTTTGTCCCGCCTCGGTCACGTCGGTATGGCGCAGCGAGGCGCAGCGCTTCTGTCCCGAGTTGCGCTGCGCTCTGTACCGCGGCAGTCCGGACCAGCGGGGTACGATTCTGGAGGCGGACGACTGGGATTTGCTGATTGCGAACTACGCGCTGATTCGGCAGGATCAGGACGTCTTCCAAGAGGCGTTTTTCGATGTGGTCGTCTTGGACGAGGCGCAGGCAATCAAGAATCCGGACGCCCAGATCACGCGCGCGGTGAAGGCCGTGCCGCGTCACTGCGGATTGGCGCTGACTGGAACGCCGCTGGAAAACCGCACACTTGACTTGTGGTCCATTGCGGACTTTCTCAATCCCGGGTTCCTGGGCGATCGGGCGGATTTCGAAGAGCAGTTTGCCCCGTCCACACCGGATGCTGGACCGCGTTTAGCGCGGCGGATTCGGCCCGTGCTGATGCGTCGAACCAAGGGCGAGGTGGCCGCGGAGCTGCCGCCGCTCACCCAAGAGGTGATATCCGTGGATATGACCGAGGAGCAGCGCGCGGCCTATCAGCGGGAACTGGTGCGCGCTCGCCAGGCTGTCAAGTCGCGCGGCCCGATGGAGTTGTTCGCCGCCCTTACTCGTCTGCGTCAGCTGTGTTGTCATCCCGACTTGATCGAAGCCAACCACGGAATGTCCTCGGGCAAATTGGACGAGTTGGTCGCCATGATCGAAGAACTCGCCGCGGAGGGCCACAGCGCGTTGGTGTTCAGCCAATTTGTTCGTATGTTGGAGCTGATCGCACCGCGCATCGAGCAGGCGGGAATTCGTCTTTTCACAATTACCGGCAAGACGCCGGTCGAGCGTCGCGCGGAGCGAATCGAGAGCTTCAACGCGTCCTAGGAGCCCGCCGTGTTTTTGCTCAGTTTGCGAGCCGCCGGAACTGGCATTACACTGACTAAGGCCGATTACGTGTTTATCTACGACCCATGGTGGAATCCCGCCGTCGAGCGACAGGCCATCGACCGAACCCACCGAATCGGTCAGCAGCAGCCCGTGATGGCCTACCGGATGATTGCCGCGAACTCCGTCGAGGAACGCGTCCTCGCCCTGCAGCGAGAAAAGGCCGAGCTGTTCGAACAGGTGGTCGGCGCCACCGAAAACGCCGTCCCCGAAGGCTTAACAAGAGACGTGCTTGAGTCGCTGCTGACATCATGAAGTGCCGAAAAAACTCCGTCCCGGAGGGCAGAGCTACGGAGATGCTGCTCCGCCGTGGACGGCAGAACTACGAGCTGAAAGCCATCGAAAGCCATCGAAGAAGCTTCGCCGAATGGCAGAGCCACAAACCCTATTAGGAGCAATCATATGACTCGATCAGAATTTCGCGAGCGCCTGGAAAAACAGGTTCTTGTTCTCGACGGCGCCACCGGCACCGAACTGCAGCGTCTCGGTATGCCCCAAGGCGTATGCCCGGAAAAGTGGGTGCTGGGCAATCCCGAGGTGCTGCGCGAGGTGCAGCAGGCCTACATTGACGCCGGCGCTCAAGGGATTTATTCGTGCACGTTTGGCGCCAATCGGGTGAAGCTGGAGGAGTTTGGGCTGCACGAGGATGTTCATGAACTCAATCGGGACTTGGTGCGGCTGTCGCGCGCGGTGGCGGGCGACGAGGTGCTGGCGGCCGGCGACATGTCCCCGACGGGGCGGTTTGTTGAACCGTTCGGCGACCTGGCGTTCGACGATGCCGTCGAAATCTACCGCGAGCAGGTCGTCGGATTGCTTGAGGGCGGCGCGGATTTCTTCATGGTTGAAACCATGGTGGACATCCAGGAAGCCAGGGCGGCTGTGCTGGCCGTGCGCGAGGAGTGCGACTTGCCCGTCTGCGTCAGTCTGACCTTCGATGAGTCGGGGCGCACACTGACCGGAACCGATCCGCAAACCGCGGTGATTATTCTTCAGCACTTGGGTGCGGATGCGGTGGGCTGCAACTGCTCGACCGGCCCGCGTCCCATGCGCCGCGTCCTCGAAACCATGGCAAAAGTCGCTCATATTCCGCTGCTGGCCCTGCCCAACGCAGGCATCCCTCGCTTGGTTCGCAATGAGACGGTGTTTTCGCTTTCCGCCGAGGATTTTGTTGCGGAGACTGCGCCAATTGCGCAGACCGCAAGCATGATTGGCGGTTGTTGCGGCACGTCTCCGGAATACATCCGCGTTCTTGCCGAAGCGGTGGAGACAATGCCGGTTCCCGCCATTCCCGATCAGCATCCTTCGGCTCTGTCCTCGGCTCGTCAGACGGTTTTTCTGGACGCCGGACAGCCGGTGCTGGTCGTGGGCGAGCGGATCAATCCCACGGGAAAGGAAGCGCTGAAAGCCGAACTGCGCGAAGGCAAAACCGGCGAAGTCCGTCGCTTGGCGCTCGAACAGGGCAAGGCGGGAGCCGACCTGCTCGACGTTAATGTGGGCGCGTCCGGCGTGGACGAGGGCGCGGCAATGATTGAGGCTATCGACTGTCTGTGCACGGTCAGTGATCTGCCGTTGTGCATCGATTCGTCCGATCCTGCGGTGATCGAACGAGCACTGCGCATGTATCCGGGCAGGGCCTTGGTGAATTCGATCTCCGGCGAGGCGGGCAAGGCCGATGCTCTTCTGCCCATTGTCGCGCGCTACGGCGCGATGTTTATCGCTCTGCCCGTCGGGGACGACGGTATACCCGCCTCGGCCGAAGAACGGGCCAAAATCATTCAGAAGCTGCACGAACGCGCCCGCGCCGAGAGCCTAGACAAGGACAGTATGGTTGTTGACGGACTGGTGATGACGGTCTCCTCCGACCAAACCGCCGCCGCCGAAACGCTCCGGTTGGTGGATTGGACGGCCAACACCTTCGGAGCGGCCAGCTTGGTCGGATTGTCCAACGTGTCGTTCGGACTTCCCGAGCGCCAGTGGATCAACGCAGGCTTTCTGGCGATGGCCACGCACCAGGGACTGCGGATGATGATCGCCAATCCCTCCGACGAAGTGCTGATGAACACGAAACTGGCCGGCGATGTGCTCACCAACCGGGATCCGGGGGCGCGGCGATACGCCGAGCACTTTGCGCCGAGCGCGTCCGCGGAGTCCGCAACGGATCAAGCGGACATCGCCGGTACTGCGCTTGAACCTGTGCACGAGGCTGTTCTCGAAGGCGACCGCGAAAACATCGTCACCGAAATCAACGAGGCTCTGGATGCCG
>JBMCIU010000094.1:0-6853 GCA_048616755.1 Verrucomicrobiota bacterium | reverse complement strand
CAGAACTCGGAACTATCCCATGTCATACCCCATCCAGTATCCCCCGCCGCTTATTCAGAAAACCTTGCGTTTGGAGGCTGCCGGCGACGGCCCTCCCGCGACGCTGATGCTGGTGCTGCCCAGTATTGTCCGTCCGGGGGAACTCGTTGGACTCAATGTGTCGGTACTCGATGAACGGGGCTTGCCGTTGGCGGACGGCGGGGCGGCGCCCGTGACCGTTCATGTGCCGGACGGGAACGGCGGCACTGTCGCGCAAACCGTGGACTTTCCCGCGGGGGAGCCTGCGGTCTGCCGGATCGAGGGCATTGCGTTTAATCAGCCGGGATTCGTCCGGATCGCGGCGGCCTGCGGCGAACTGACGGCGCACAGCAACCCGGCCTTGGTCAGCACCGAGGAACGCCCGCAAATCCTGTGGGGGGACCCGCATATTCACACGATGCTGAGCGACTGCCATCCCGAACGCTGCCGCAGCCGGGTGCTGGCCTATGCCGCCGCCCGCTATGTCTACGGCCTGGATTTCGCGGCGATCGCCGACCACGTTTCGGGCGGCAAGCGCGGCACATTCGGCAAATGGCGGGACAACCTGGCCATGGCGGATCTGTTTAACGACGCCCCCGAATTCGCCACCCTGCTTTGCTATGAGGCGTCCATGCCGAGCGGAGAAGGCGGCGACAACAATGTTTACCTGGCGGAACCGCGAGAGCATTACGTCGATCCGGGCGAAGAAAAGTTAACCGTGCGCGAGCTG
This sequence comes from Verrucomicrobiota bacterium, assembly GCA_048616755.1. Lineage (GTDB taxonomy): Bacteria > Verrucomicrobiota > Lentisphaeria > Oligosphaerales > CAZSBQ01 > CAZSBQ01. Next base: position 6,105 of record JBMCIU010000094.1, on the reverse strand, counting down.
GCCGAAAAACTGGATCCCGGCGATTATCTCGTGCCGCATCATACCAGCCGCGCCAACAAGCACGGCGAGATTCCGCCGGAGCTTTATCCGGGCGAGGCGCGCATGCCGGTGGTCGAAATTCATTCCAAATGGGGCTGCAGCGAATACCCGGGCCATCCGGATGGGCTCAACAAGCCGCGGCAGGGCCCCGCCTACGCCCAAGACCTGCTGGCCAGCGGTTATCACATCGGGTTTATCGGCGGCACCGACACCCATACCTCCCTGACCTTCGGCAGCGCCCTTGAACCCGACCACATCCGGCATCGTCCCGGCTTGACCGCCGCGCTCGCCGCGGACAACCATCGTCGGGCCATTCACAACGCGATTGCCAACCGCCAATGCTATGCCGCCTGCGGCGAACGCATCGTGCTCGATGTGACATGCGACGAACTGAACATGGGAGAAGTCAAAAGCGCAAGCGGCGATCCAAAGCGGTCGCGGACAATCGCGGTGCGCTGCGCCGCCCAAAGTTCTATCGACACCCTGGAAATCATCCGCAACGGGCAGGTTGTCCACACGGTTGCCGCGGGCGATTGGCAGACCGCATGCACGTGGACGGACAGCGAGGCCCTGGACGCGGTCGCCATGCCGCATTCGCTCAAAAGCGGCGCATTTGTGTACTATTACGTCCGGGTCACCACGGCTTCCGGGGCGCGGGCTTGGTCCAGCCCCTGTTGGTTCGAATGTGGCAAATGATGCGAAACCAATTGCCAGGAGTATGCCCCGTATACGCAGCGCTGCAGGCAGGGATGCCAGCCACACATTTTGCCGGCCGGGTCTGTTGGCTGTGCCTCGTTTATTGGGCCTCGGGGTGGTACTTCCGGTGCCAATCGGCGGTCGGTTTCTTTAGTTTTTCGCGGTTCACGTGCCGGGAGTGGTAGATAATTTCGTCGACCAAGATGGCCGGGCGCTGATCGTGATAGACAGTCAGGTCATTGGATACGCCGATTTCAGCGTAGAGTGGTTCAACGTGATCCAAGAGACCGGGATCTCGTTTGAGCATCGCGCGCCAAATTTGCTCTCCGAATCGAATGGCGCGGAACGTACTGACCGGATCGCCCTTGCGCGTCTTTCCCCACCCGGCTTCTTTAAGGACATCCTCGCGCGACCAAGACCAAGCGAGGTGGGTCCAGGTGCCGGGTTGCAGCCATCCCTTGCCGCCAAACATGGATGCCCTCGGCAGTGCCACCTCCATGAAGGTGACGATTTTGCCGTTGCGATTGTCGCGTCCGCGGAAGCGAACCACGCTTAGGGTTTTCCTGTTCCATGAAATCCGTTCGCCGAACGCGCTGTTGTTGTCCCAGTTAACAGGCTGGACCCACATTTCGAGTGTTCCCTGGTGCGGGGACATTCCCCGGATGGAGAAGCGCGGAAAGCCCAGGGCAGGATCCACGAGCAGTCCTTTGCCAAACGGGGAGTCGACTTGGAGATCTGCGAATTCCGCATGGTCTTCCAGATCCCAGCGAAGCGTTGGTTCACCTTCGGGGTGCACGGTGAGGGAGCGGCTTTCGAAACCGACGTGGAAGACGCGCCTGTCCTTCTCGAAAAGCGGTGGTCCGAAGGGTACTGGGCGGGGGTGGTTGGCGGGATCAAAGTCGGGCCAGTCTTCACGGGTGTTGTAGCGGCGGCGGGAGGCAACGCGGATTTCGTCCATGATCCCGGTGAAGGCCTCTTTGCCATCCGGATTGGCGCCGATGAAGTACATGGTTTCGGGCGGCACCAAGGGAGGGAAGTTCTCTTTTGCCCGCTGTGTGATCGCGCGCCCGTTGATGCCGAGTCGAAGTTGGTATTTGCGGGCGTGGCCTCCGGAAAACCACAGATAAGCGGCGACATGACTCCATTCTCCTGCGGGGATGGCGGTTTTGGATGTCAACGTGATGGCGCCCGGCAGGCCTCGCACGTGGGGCCAAGTCAGCCGCACCCGCCCGTCCGAAAGCAGGTGGAGGCGCGCGCCGCCCCGGGTTCCCACCAGCCACGCCGCATCTTGGGGAAGCGCCGCCGGCTTGATCCATACGTCCATGGTGCGGTGTCCACCGTTACTGCCGACGAAGATCGACAATGGTTGGTTGCCTGTGAACTTCAGGCCCTTTCCGAAGCGTCCCTCCTCGACCTTGTGCACTGTTTCGGGCAATTCGGCACTGCCCAGGTTGGGGCTGTAGTCGAACACGGTGCCCGGCGGGGCCGCTTCGGCTCGGCTGCGCCCTTCGCGAGAGGCGAACTGCCGCTTTTGCTGTTGTTCAATATCGCCGCCCATGTCCCCCATTCCGCCGCCTGCGTCGGGATCGCCGCCGAGCATGCCGTCCAGCTCGGTCACCAGTTGCTCCTCTTGTGGAGACTGTTGTTTGGCGACCTTTGCATCGCCGTGCTTCTGCCAAGGATGCTCCCGCGGAGCGCCGCAGTGAAGGAGCAGGGCCGTTTTGCGGTCGGAACGAGATTCGCGCCACCAGATGTCATAGTATCCAAACCCCTCCTGATTGGTATAGTGCGTGGCGGGCGCGGCGTGGAGCTGAACCGGCAGACACATAGCAATGAAAAATACAGCGGCGTAGCGAGCGAGCAGAGCGGCGATTTGAAATGTCGACATGGCTAATCCTCCTTGTGCCTTGTGATAACCATACGGCTCGGGAGAGCCAAATATTTGACAGTCTCAGCTCAGAGATCTCGATCGGAGCCTAACACTGAGCCCAAGCGCAGCGGAAGGCAACCCTCGGGACAAGAGTTCCAACTCTCTAAAAGCGGCACTCGAAAGTCATTATTTCCGCGTCCATGCAGACAGACGCAATTCGAAACAATCCGGGTTATAGTACTGTTTTGCAGTAATCCCTGAGTTTTTTGCCATTCAGAGACAGGGACGAGACGTGCAGTTTCGAAAGTATGCCGTGATTGGCGCGGGCCGGCGCTCGTGAATATTCTCGTCCCCCGTTCGCGGCGACTTTCCTGAAAAATACACTTTAATCGTGACGACGATGCCGCCGATACGGCGTCGCGCGCATCCACCAACACCGCCAAGCTTTGGAGGCTAAACATGTATGTAGGAAGAATCGTTGCCATCGGCATGAATGAAGACGGCCGGACCGCCGCCATGTACCGCGTCTCGTCCCGCTCGTTTCCCAACCGACGCGCGACGATCAACGACGGGGCCATCTCGATCATCCCCAAGGAGGGCTTCGAGAATGATATCTACAAGAATCCGTACATCGCCTACAACTGCCTGCGCTTGGTCAACGGAAGCGCAGTGGCTACAAACGGCGCGCATACCGATCCCATCGCTGAAAAGATCGTCGCAGGCACACCGGTGCGCGACGCCATGACGCACGCGCTGCTGGCCATGGACTACGAAAAGGATATGTACAATACCCCCCGCATCGCCGCGGTGGTGCGCGCCCGCGAACGCCACGCAGTCCTTGGCATCGTCCGGCGCGACGCTATACTTGTCCGCGAATTCGAACTCAAGCCGAAAACCGTCTACTACGTGGCCACCTACGAGCACAACGCTCCTCGATCCAAGTACAGTGATCAAGAGTTCACAATGCAGAACGCTGAGGAATGCTGCTCCTTCATGCTGGGCGGCGGCGTATTCGCCGATCTGGAACGCCCCGTTACCGCCGCCTGCGCCATGGAAACTAGCGAAGGGCACTTCGAACGCGCCATCAAAGATGCGCCGCCGACCCCATCATAACCCGCGGGGATACCATGAAACGCCTGGATTATCAGGATACCACCTACAACGAAGCCATTGAGCAACTGCTGACACGCGGCGGTACCGACGAGCAGCTCGAACGCGAAGTCGCCGGCATTCTTGCCGAAGTGCGTCGCCGCGGCGACGCCGCGGTCGCCTACTACGCCGGCGTCTTCGACCACGTCGCGCTGCAGCCCCGTCAGTTCCGCGTCAAAACCGCAGACATCCGCAAAGCCTCCGGGCAACTGAAGCCCGCGCAGCGCAAAGCCATTCGTGATGCCGGCAGGCAAGTTCGCGACTTTTCCGAGCAACGCATTCCTCAACCCTGGTCCTACACGCCGCGCAAAGGCGTCATACTGGGCGAGCGTTTTGCGCCGCTCAACCGTGTGGGGGTCTACGTGCCCGGCGGCACCGCGCCGCTGGTCTCCAGCGTAATCCATACCGCCGGGCTGGCCGCTACTGCCGGTGTGGATGAAATCGTTATGGTCACCCCGTCGGCCCCCGACGGCAGCGTCCATCCCGGTCTGCTGTACGCGGCCGACCAAGCCGGAGTGACCGAGATCTATCGGCTCGGCGGCGTCTATGCCATTGGCGCATTGGCCTACGGCACCGATACCGTCGCGAAAGTCGAAAAAATCGTCGGGCCGGGAAATGCCTACGTCACCGAAGCCAAGCGCCAAGTCTACGGTCACGTCGCTCTCGACCTGGTCGCAGGTCCCTCCGAAATCATGATCATCGCCGACGACAGCGCCGATCCGGTCTGCGTAGCCGCGGACATGCTATCGCAGGCCGAACACGGCTCGGGGAAGGAGCAAGTGGTGCTTGCCACTCCCTCCGCCGACCTCATCGATCGTGTGGAAGCCGAATTGATCCGTCAGACCGAAATTCGTTCGCGCCGGGACGCCATCCGGCGAGTCCTCAAGAACGGAGCCTACCTGATCCACGTGGAAACCCTGGAAGCCGCCGCGAGCTTGGCGGGCAAATACGCCCCCGAACACTTGGAAATCCACACCGTCCGTCCGGGCATGCTGGCCAAGAAGGTCGATGCTGCCGGCGCCATCTTTCTAGGCCCCTTTACCCCCGAGCCGGTGGGCGACTTCGTAGCCGGCCCCAGCCACGTATTGCCGACCGGGGGAAAGGCGCGTTGCTTCAGCGGACTGACCGTCGAGGACTTCTTCCGCAGGATGAGCGTGCTCAACTACCAGAAAACCGCACTGATGAACGAATTGCCGGCCCTGCGCGAAATTGCCGCCATGGAGGGCTTGGACGGACACGGTCACAGCGGCGCGGCGCGGCGCGACCTGGCGGTCAAACCCGCCGCAAAACCCAGCAACGAATAAGGGCGCCATGCAGTACTGTCGAGACACCATCGCGGCCTTGGACGGCTACGTCCCCGGCGAACAGCCGAAAGACCGCCGCTACATCAAACTCAACACCAATGAAAACCCGTACCCGCCATCGCCCGCCGTCGTCGCAGCGCTGGCGGAAATCTCGCCCCAAAGTCTGCGGCTCTACCCCGATCCAACAGCCTCGGCTCTGCGCACGGCCGCGGCCGAAGCCTTCGGCGTTCCCGCGGACTGGATTCTGTGCGGCAACGGATCGGACGACCTGCTCACCATCGCCGTACGCACCTACGTCGACCAGGGCGGCGCCCTCGCCTGCCCGGATCCCACCTACTCCCTCTACCCCGTTTTGGCTGGTATCCAGGGGGCGGAAACCATTCGGATCCCTCTCGACGAGGGGTTTTGCGAACCCCGCGATATGGCCGCTCGGGCGGAGGGTGCGTCACTGCTTTTCCTGGCGCGTCCGAACGCGCCCACCGGAATGTGCTGCCCGCGCTCGTTCGTCGAGCGCCTGGCGCGCGAATTTGCGGGCATCGTGTGGGTGGACGAGGCATACGCGGACTTCGCAGACGACAACTGCCTGGACTTAGTCGCCAATCATCCCAATCTTATCGTCTCGCGCACGCTGTCCAAAAGCTACTCCCTGGCCGGCATCCGCCTCGGTTTTGCCGTCGCCCGTCCCGAACAACTCCGCCAAATGCTGAAAGTAAAGGACTCCTACAACGTGGGGACCCTGGTGCAGACCCTTGGCAAGGCCGCCCTGGAGGACCGCCAAACCGCTTTGAACCAGTGCCGACGCGTGCGCGACACCCGCGAACGCCTCAGCAACCGTCTGATCGAACTCGGCTTCGGTGTGCTGCCCTCCTCGGCCAACTTTGTCTTTGCCCGCCCCCCCGTCGACGCCGCCCGCCTCCAAGCCGACCTCAAGGAAAACGGCATCCTAGTCCGACACTTCCCCGGTCCGCGAACCGGAGACCACATCCGCGTCACAGTCGGCACCGACCGCGAAATCGAAGAATTCCTTCACGCAACCGAACGCCTGCT
>JBMCIU010000093.1:0-6857 GCA_048616755.1 Verrucomicrobiota bacterium | reverse complement strand
GGCATGCAGCGAGACCTGGGCGGCGGTCCTGAAAGCCGACGGCACCGCTTGGGCGGTCGGCGCGAACGCGGGCAGTCAGCAGGGGCACACCCTCACGCCGGACGAGCCGGGTGAATTTTGGCCGGTTGCGGTCGCGGCGGACCTGCGCCAGCTATTTCTTGCCGAAACCGGCGGCCTCGGCATCACCAGGGCGGGTGACCTGGTCGGTTGGGGACCGGCCTGGGGCAGCCTGGCGAACGACGAACTCCGCGCGCACCCGATCCTGCCAACACTGCCCGACAACATTCGCGGATGCTCGGGGCTGCTTGGCCTCGGCACCGAGCGAAACCCGCTCTTCTTCGACCGCTATGGAACCCTCTTAGACAGCACGAACCAGCCCGTGGAACTCGGACTCGACGGCGAGCTGACCGATGTCGTCGCCATCGCCGAGGGCCCGAACACGCGATTCGCCGTCACGCGGGACGGTGACCTCTACGCTTGGGGCGAAAATACCTACGGGCAACTCGGGGTCGGCGACACGCTGCCCGCCCACGAAAGCCCGCAGCTCGTCAAAATCACTCGCGGCTTTCGCAGAATCGCCTGCGGTCTGGATCCGATGCACGCCTTTACACTGGCGCTTCTCGACGACCAGACCGTGGCAAGCTGGGGCGACAACACGAAGAGACAGCTCGCCCGCATACACGACGGAGCGACCCCCGCCATCGAACCGGGCGCGATCCCCGGCCTGAGCGGAATCATCAAACTTGCCGCCGGTTCGGGACACGGGCTCGCCCTCGATGAGGACGGCGACTTGTACGCCTGGGGCGACAATACCTTCGGGCAGCTTGGCACGGGTAATTTTGACGACGCCGATACGCCCATCCTCGTCGCCTCCGGCATTGCGGATATCGCAGCGGGTCCCCTCTACACCCTCGTGCGTCGAGACAACGGCGCATTCGCTTGGTGCGGGCAGGCGCCGGAGCGCGACGATCCGCTGACAACGCTCGCCGATATCCCCGGACTAACCTACGACGAGCCGAGCCGGGCGCTGGATACCAGTGTGGACCCGGCGAGCGTCGGCGAGTTTTATCCCTATGCTGGACCAGCGCACATCGCGCCGGACCGTGCAATCCCCCTCCATGCCGAAGATACCGACCGCTTTGCGTTTGCTCACTGGTCGGACAACGTGGCCGATCCCTTGGCGGCTGAAACCAGCATCACCCCCGCGGAGGACGCGGAAATCAGTGTTTACTACCGCTATCAGCCGGACGCTTTCGCCCAATTGACGGTCGAGCCGGGAACGGGCGGCAGCGTGTTGCCGGCGGTAGGAACGCATGACTACGAGCCGGGCGCCGTGGTCACCCTGCGGGCCCTGCCGGAGGCGGAATACCGGTTCCAACGTTGGTACGGTGATGTGAGCGATCCCTTCAGCCGCGTCACGACCCTTGTGATGGATCAGGATCAGACTGTGATGGCCCGTTTTGCTTCTCTGGGGATGGAACCGGCGCCGCAGATTGCCACCGGTCGCGTCAATGCCATGGAATACGATGCGCTGATTCTGTACAGCGACAGCCGCGTCCGTAATTTCGGGGCGACCGGCGGGGGATCGGACATTCCGTTGAATGGGGAAGGGGAATATCTGGACAACGCCGTGGCGCTGGCCGTCGGCGAAAACCACCAGTTGGCGTTGGCCATGGATGGGACGGTTTGGGCCTGGGGCGACAATACGCACGGCCAGTGCGGGACCGGAACCCTGGCCGTTGACAGTTATGGCTTCCCGCAAAAGGTGGTGGAGCCGGACGGCAACGTCCTGCGAGGTATCAGCAACATCGCCGCAGGACGAAATTTCTCGCTCGCCTTGGATCCGGCCGGACTGCTGTACAGCTGGGGACACAATTTGGAGGAGCAATTGGGACACAGTGTCGGCACGGATGCCGTGGCGGCGGCATCCCCGGTTTTGGGAGCGGACGGCAACGCGCTGACCGGCATACGGTCGATTGCCTGCGGCGCGGAGTTCGCAATGGTTGCCATGGCTGACGGGACCGTGCTGGCTTGGGGCAAAAACGATCAAAATCAACTGGGTCGATCCACGCGGCGCGGGGAACCGGTGTCCGACGCTGTCGCGGGGTTGCCGACGATTGCCAAGGTCGCAGCCGGCGGCGCCTGCGCGGGCGCGGTGTCCGCGGACGGCGAGATCTGGACTTGGGGCGATAACACGTATGGCCAACTTGGGCACGGTACCACCGGCACACCCGAATCCCCGGCACGAGTGAATAGTTTGCCTGTGATTGTGCAACTCGCGGTTGGTCCGGATCACATGTTGGCGCTGGCTGCGGACGGCACGGTCTGGGCCTGGGGGCGCGGAGAAATGGGACGCCTCGGCAACGGCGACACTGCCGACAGTGCCATGCCCGTGCAAGTGTTGAATGCGGAAGGGACAGCGCCGCTGCAGGGTATCCGCGCGATTGCCTGTCATGCGTATTCTTACGCACTCACCGAGAGCGGGCACCTCCTGCAGTGGGGATACGACAAAAGCGGTCCGCTCGGAGATCCGGAACCGACTCCGTTGCCCTGGGAGCGCATGAGCTTGGGACAACCGGTTGGACAGGGTCTGGCCGCGCTCAGCCTGGCCAGTTTTCCGAAAGATGGCGGCAGCGTTCTGCCCGGCGAAGGACTGGTCTTTGTCAACCGCGGTACACTGGTCGAAGTGCAGGCTAGGCCGGCGGAGGGCTATCGCTTCCTGGGCTGGGCCGGCGATCTCAGCGGAAACCTCCCGAACACGACGGTGCGCTTGCGGGAGAATCTCGCGGCCATTGCAACCTTTGAGCTGGCCGATCCGCTGCTGCGCTTGGCGCCGGTCACGCTACAACCCGGACAAACCGACTGGCTGGGCCTGTTCCTGGATGGTGAAACCGCGGCCCTCGAGGGCGTGCAACTGGCAATGTCCGCTCCAGACGGCTTATCCTTCGGACCGGCCGGTTATGGGCCGAACAACGGTGAGAGCAGCGAGCTTTCCTACGCTGTCCCCGAACCGGAGCGGGCGCGGGTGGTGCTGGCTGACACCGACGACGAGGCAAGCCTGGCTGTGGACGAAGACGAACCGCTGCTGACCTTTGAGTTGACAGCCGAGCCCGATTGTCCGCCCGGCACATACACGATTCGGATTGACAAACAGCGCGGCAGCAGCCCGGTGGTCGCCTATGCGGGCGGGCACCTCTGGCAAGCGGCAAGAACGGAAGCAGGGAGCGTTACGGTCGAACCCGCGCAGGGGCTTGTCCTGCGTCTTTCCGCGGTAGCGCTCGCGACGGAGTCCGACAGCTCGGAAATTCCGCCGTCAGGCCCCGCGAGTCTGCGCAGCGACCGGGAGCATTATCTTGAACTTTGGCTGCAGGATCGGCGCGACACCGAATCCCCCGTGGAGTTCGCGCAGATCGATTTGGCGTTGCCCGCCGGCTTGGAACCGCTGGAAGTCGTGGCGCCTGGCACGGCGGACGCCGTAACCGGGACAATCGACGAGGGCACAGTTACCGGCTTTGGCGGCAGTCCGGCTGTGGGGACGGTTTTGCGCGGAATTTGGACCTGTTTGGCTCGCTTGCGCGTGCAGCCCGCTTCGGACGGAAACTTGGAGGTGTCCCTCGCGAACGCGGAGATCCGGCTTGAGGACGCATCGACGCTTACCGAACCCGCGCTTGCCGTGCAGCCGGACGGAAAGCTGAGCATTGCGTACGCGGACAATTCCAGCCCCGTCGCCAAGCCCGTTCCGGAGGTTGCGGTTCGCTGGGGCGCACAGATCACCGGTAGTGTGAGCGGCTCGGACGACAACCCGGACGATATCCTCACCTACACCGTTGTGGCGGGACCGAGCCACGGCGAACTGATTGCCTTTGACCCTGAAACCGGCGCATTCACCTACCAGCCGGATATTGCTTACAGCGGCCCCGACAGTTTCTCGTTCACCGTGTCCGACCATACGCTGACCTCCGCGGAGGCCGAGCAAAGGCTGCTGATCTCCCGCGGCTGGGCGGCCACGATCCGGCGCGGCGAGACGTGGTGCGCGTTCGGACAGGATGACGAGGCCGAAAATGGTGTCGATCCACTGGATTTGGCGGCTGACGGCGATGCCGCCGTATTTTTTGAGGCGCCGGCCGCGGCCGGTCAATTGCAGCGCGATCTGCGTCGGCGTTCTGGTTCGCCGGTCTGGCGCCTGCGTGCAATTGCCGCGGCAACGGAAACCGAACTTTCCTGGGATCCGCTGCGCGTGCCGGATGGCTTGCATCTCGTTCAAGTAGTTCCGAACACCGATTCGCAGGTGCTGATCGATATGCGGCAGGCGGAGGGGATCGCACTGGCCGCGAACACGGATTATGCCTTTGACGTGGCGCTAGTGGAAACCTACACGCTGCAAGTGGATGCCGGCTGGAACCTGGTCGTGTTTCCGGGCACCCCGGTGCACCGGGACTTTGCCAGGGTCTTTCCGCAACAATCGGACAGCGAACATGTGCGGATGTATGAATGGGCGAATGGCAACTACTATGCGCCCAACAGTTTGACGGCTCTGAGGGGATACTGGCTTTATTCGGATGCCCCCGCCGCCCATGAGATCACAACGCTTCCTGTTTTCGAGGCGGAGTTGGAATTGGCAGCGGGGTGGAACTTGATCGGTGTGCCATTCCCAACCGATCCCCCGTACCATGAAGCAATTGCCGGCGCGGTTTGGGGATTTAATGACGGTCAGTACCAGCGCATGTCCCGGCTCCTGCCCGGCTCGGCCTATTGGATCTTTGCCCACTCCGATTGTACGATCACGCTCGAGGATGAAGCAGCGCAGTAATAATTTCAGTGTCATTGACGAAAAGGACAAAAAAGCAATGATGATTCGATTCGGATCTATTCTGACTGTATTGGTACTTGTCAGTTTGCCCGCGGCTGGCATGCAGGGCGATGTCAACGGCGACGGCACGCGCAATGTGGCTGACCGCGTTCTCCTGCAATCGATTCTCGATGGGCAGGAACCCGCCAATGCGGCGGCGGATGTGGACGGTGACGGAATGGTGGATGCCCGCGATGCCGAAGCGCTGGTCGACCTGCTCCTCGGCCGTCCGGCCTATGCCCCGCTGGGCACTGTCGAACTTCCGGCGGGCGGCGGAATCGCTACAGTTGGCGAGCTGACGGTCACCGCCGACGCCGACGATTTTGCGGACGCCGCAACGCTGCGCGTCGCATCGGCAGAGCGAAGCCTGGGCTTCGACGATCCCGACAATTCCGCGGTGTACCGGCTGGACGGAATTCCGTACAGCGCGGAAGGAGCATCGGACGGATTAACGGTTTCACTGCCTGCCGGACCTGCGCGTCGCGCCGGGGGCACAACCATGATCCTGGTTGGCGAGGAGGTCAATGCGCCCAGCAGCAACGGTTTGGCTTTGGCAACCCGGCTGGTGGAGGCGACGGTTGTCGACGGGGTTGCTTCTCTCGATCTGCCGCTACTTTCGCTGCCTGCTGACCTACCCGATCCCGAGACCTTTCCGGGCTCCTACCGTTTGTATATTCAGCGGGTGGAGGGAATGGAAGCGGAGTCGTTCACCGTGGACGACGGTACGCGCGCGGGGATAATGCTGGACTTGGTTGCCCCCGCCACAACCACCGAGGCGGAGAAAAATCGGGTTGTCGACGCCATGGCCAACGCCGCCCATAAAATTTCCGGGCTCGGCTTTGATTTGACCAAGCGCAGTTCGCCGGTCAAAATCGAGGTCAAAAATCTTGACAAGGGCACGAGCGGCTACTATCAGCCCAGTATGGTGAGTTTGAATTGGACCACGCTGGAGGTCAATGCCAGCCTGCTGAGTGCCGCTAAAGAAACCACGTTGCGCCGAACGCTGATTCACGAATATTTTCACATGATTCAGGCCTATTACGACCCGCGCAGCGCCTTCACGCAAGCCAAGTACAACGCACCGCAACTATGGATTGACGAGGCCTGTTCGGTGTGGATCGAACAGTTTGCCGGCGGGGGGGCAACCAGTGATTATATGGCAAAGTACGCAGGCGAAGTGATGAAGGATCTGCACGTGGACTGCTCCGGGCTGAGCTGGACCAATGCCCCCTCCCGCACACGCGCCCAGGACCACGGATACGGCATGTCCCTGATGCTGCAATACCTGCTGGCCAAATCCACCTCGCCAGCCAATCCCACGCTCCTGAATATCTATACAAACCTCCTCGGCGGCACAACCGCCGAACAGTCCTTTCTGGATGCCGTGCCAGACCCGAAAGGCTGGTGGGACGATATGCTCAAAGCGTATGCGCAGAACGAGATAGGCGTGCCGCCGGTTGACTTTGTCTCCACGCGCAGCAACACCAAAAAAGGTCCCACCTTTAATAAGGATCAGGAGATGTCCGTGCCAATGTCCTATACACTTATGCGGCACGACAAGTTTCAAGCCAGTTCAATGGCTGTCAACTGGCTCCGCAAAACACCGAGCGGAACCCCGCGGCGGCTGGTCGCCGAATTGATCGCAGACGATGATCAGTTTGCCGTCTGGGGGTTTCAGAAGCAAAGCGGCAGGGGAGCCCCTGCCGTCGAACGCGGCAGCGCCACCCCCCTTGGCATGTTCGACGACCGGCACCACACGCTGTGGACGGACACCATGACGCGCAACGACGGGATGACCTCCCTGGGGCCGATTCATTACCTCATGTTTCGCCGCCTTGTCGACTCCGCCCCCGACGCCGCGCGGCCCACACTCGATGTCTGGTACGTGGATACCCGCGTGCCGCTTGATCTCACTCTAGGAAGTGTCCTGCTGCGAAAATATGCCGTCACAGGCCAAATCGAGTGCGACCAGATGCTTAGATCCGAACGCTATGGGGGGCCGGACAGC
>JBMCIU010000092.1:0-6896 GCA_048616755.1 Verrucomicrobiota bacterium | reverse complement strand
CCTCCTCCAGAGTGCCATATGCATTGTCCCGCCACAACATTACCCCGTCGTCGGACTCCCGCCCCTTGCGTTCTTCAGCGCGCGGTTCACGCCGAAACGTACTAACTTCGAAGCAATCATTGCCGTCGAAGACATGCACAATCCGAAAGCGCCGACCGATGATGCGCGCACGCCGACCGAACAGTGCCCGCACCTCTTCGGGCGTTGCAGACGTCGCAATATCGTAGTCCTTGGGATGAAGCCCGAGCAAAAGGTCGCGCACGGCACCACCTACAATATAGGCTTCGTGCCCATCTTGCACCAAAGCTTCCACAATTCGGCGCGCGCCGGGATGGATGTTTTCTCTAATGGGCACTACTGACTCCTATACATTCAGTGTCCCCTGCCGCAGAGTGCCGAGGGCGCACGCGCGAACAGGCGCGAACGACATGCGATGAACCGGACTGGGACCCGCCGCTTTCAATGCGGCAAGGTGCGCGCGCGTACCATAGCCCTTGTGGGCGTCAAAGCCATACCCGGGGTACTCATCTGAAAGGCGCGTCATAATGCCGTCCCGAGTGACTTTGGCAATGATACTGGCCGCAGCAATGCTCGCCGAAAGGCTGTCCCCCTTGACGATTGCTCGCGACGGCACCGGAAGACCAGGAACCGGAAGACCGTCAACCAAAAGAAAATCCGCGGCCAACGACAAGTCGTCAACCGCAAGCTTCATTGCCCAATGCGTGGCTCGCAAAATGTTCAGCCGGTCGATCTCGGCCGGCTCGACGATTCCCACGCCAATAACCGTTTGAGCGCACGAGCGCAACTCCGCAGCCAATGCCTCGCGCCGCGACGCCGTCAGCCGTTTCGAATCGTTCAACCCAGCCGGAATCAGCTCCGACGACGCGAACACCACCGCGCAAGCTACCACCGGACCCGCCAAAGGACCGCGACCAACCTCGTCCAAACCCGCAACACGAGTATAACCCGACGCCCACGCTTCGCGCTCATAAGACAAAAGCGCAGAACACGCATCTCCGAACCCAGCCGGGGGGGACGAAAACCGTCGTTCTGCGCGTTCAGTGAAGCTCTCCAAAACTCGATCCGATTGTTGCTAGCCCGTAAGTGCGGGGCGCGGCCAAGTACGTCGTACAGGGCGCGGCCCCCCGCGCCCGTGTTCGCCGCCCTCGCTATCCCTTTCGACCCCCTTCTACTGCGCGGCTTTAAGCTCGCTCACCCGGGCCGCCTTGCCCACTTGGTCGCGAATGTAGTACAACTTGGCTCGTCGGATGCGGCCGCGCCGAATCACCTCGATCTTCTCAATCGCAGGCGAGTGAATGGGAAAAACGCGCTCTACTGCCTGCCCGAATGCGACACGCCGAACCGTCATGCTCTCGGCAATGCCTTGGCCGTTGCGCCCGAGTACCGTGCCGGTAAAAACCTGCACGCGCTCCTTTTCGCCTTCTCGGATGATCACATGCACGCGCACAGTGTCGCCAGGACCGAAATCCGGCAGATCGGCGCGCATATTCTCGCGATGAATTTTTTGAACTTTGTTCATGATTAGTCTCCGTCCTCGTTTTCGATCAGGTCCGGTCGCCGAGCGATCGTCCTTGACAGTTGCTGCTGCCGACGCCAGGCTGCAATGGCTTGATGGTCTCCCCCGAGCAAAACATCGGGAACCCGCATGCCGCGGTACTCGGGAGGGCGCGTGTACTGGGGAAAATCCAAGCGATTGCGCGTGCTGAAGGACTCGGTCTGCACAGATTCCGCCGTGCCCACCACGCCGGGGATCAGGCGAACAACCGCGTCCACCAACACCCAAGCCGCCAGATTTCCGTTCGTTAATACGTAGTCTCCTATCGAAATTTCCAAGTCGGGCAACGCTTGCCGCACCCGCTCGTCGACTCCTTCATAATGGCCGCAAATTACCACCAAATGGGACAGCTGCGCCAATCGCTCCACGCAAGGCTGCTCCAATCGCTGCCCCTGCGGCGTCATCAGCACCACAGTACTTTCGGCAGTGCGCACGCTTTCGACGGCGGCAAACAGCGGCTCCGGCTTCATCACCATGCCGGCGCCGCCGCCGTATGGACGGTCGTCCACCGTACGATGACGGTCGGTAGTGAAATCGCGCGGGTTGACCGCATTGATCTCAACCAGACCGCGGTCCTGAGCGCGCCCAAGGATGGATACCGCCATCGGGCCGGTCACCAACTCGGGAAAAAGAGTAATAATATCCAGGCGCATGAAAACTAGTCGACAACGTCGACCTTGATATGCTTGCCGTCGCGACTGGCCGCGCCGCCCACCAGCAGGCGGAGCGCCGAAATCGTGCGTCCGCGTTTGCCGATGACCTTGGCAATATCACTCTTTTCGCAGTGAATCAAAATCGTGCTGACTCCGTCGCCCTCCGCCACTTCAAGACGGACGGCATCCGGATTGTTAACCAAGTGGCGCACAACGTATGTAACGAATCCTTGGTAGTCGGCTTCGCCGTCCGGCTGTGGTTTTTTCGACTTCTCCTGCGCCTTGGGCGCCGCCGGCGCGCCCTCTTTCGAGGGCTGAGGAGACTCTTCTTTGGCCACGCCGAAAAATTTCTTTAAAAATCCCATTTTGACAGTTTCCTGGTATCCGGGTTGCCGCGCTGAGAAACTCGGCGAACGGCAGTCCGTTTAGCTATTCGCTTTTTGACGCGTCATCGCCGGCCTTCTCGGCATCGGCTTGCTCGGTGGTCGGTGCGGACTCGCTCTCCGGCACCGTTTCCTCGGCGGCTTCGGTCGCGTCGGCGGGTTTCTCGGTTTCGGTCTGAGCACCTTCCTCGGCGGCCTTGCCCTTGATGTCGGCCGGCTTGCGGTGATGCGCGGTCTGCGCCCCGCTCCAGCTCATACCGGCCTTGGCCCGCTTAACGATGGCGGCGACTGTGTCACTGAGCTGAGCACCATGGGAAACCCAGTAATTCACCCGCTCCAAGTCAACGCTCTCGGATTTTGCGCGCGGATTGTAGGAGCCGAGGTTTTCGATGAATTTTCCATCGCGCGGCGCGCGCTGGTCGACCACCACGATTCGGTGGGCGGGGGCGTTTCGTTTGCCCACTCTTCTAAGTCTGATTCGAACTGACATGTGTTTTCGTTCCCGTTTGCTTTCCGGCTGTTTTTTCCTTCGCGCCCGACGCGCTCTGCATAACTCGATCACCGGGCCGAGGTGACGCACAAACCCAACACTATAGCCACGATTCAGCAAACGGCAAGCGCTACCAACGATGCCACACCGTTTTTCCAGTTTCCGCCTCAATAGCCTCCTCCGCCAACGGTACCGTACGCACAGCAAACCGGGAGGAGACGATGAACAAACAACTCATCATCCGTTTGAGCCGGGTACCAAGTCGGCCACGGCGGCGGCGGCCGTCGGATTCGGCACAAAAGGCACATCGGCGGACGCGACAGTCACGGTGCCGGCCAGCAATGCCTCGACCGCTTCACCAATCCGTTCCGGCATCGCCTCCGACTGCGAAATCCGCACCGCCGGGAACGAACAGGAAAAAACTTTGGCATTCGCGCTTTGGTGATCGTCGGCGGCCGACGGCAAGGGCACCAGCACCGCCGGTTTGTCTAAAAGCGCCAATTCGGTCAACGTGGAGGCGCCCGCACGACAAACGACGACATCAGCCAGTGCGTACAAACGCTCCATCGCGCTTACGCCTTCCCGAACCACCGCCGCGATCCCGAGTCGCTCGTAGGCCTCCCCAACTGCCTGCGCCCGCCCCTCCCCCGTCAAGTGAATCACTTGAATCCGCCGCCCCGATATCCGCGCGATGCCGGCGGGCGTCGCCGCATTGAGAGCCTCAGCTCCCTGGCTGCCGCCGAAAACCAATACGGTCTCCCGGTCGGGTTCGAGCCCCCACTGCACAAAATCATCGTCGCGCGGCAAGTTGGAATTGCGCGCGGCATCCACGATCGCTTGGCGAACCGGCAAACCCGTTTGCACCACAGTGCAATGCACATGCTGTCCCGGCGCCAAGGGCAGAGAAACCGCCAGTGCCCGGGCGCGACGCGAAAACAGCCGGTTTGCACGCCCAACCACCGCATTCCCCTCGTGAAGAACCAACGGAACCCCGCACAAAACCGCTCCCAAACAAACCGGGGCGGACGCGAAACTGCCCATCCCCACGACCGCATCGCAGCCCATCGAACGCAACAATCGGCGCGCGCTAAGGCCGCAAACTAAAAACCGAAATCCAAACAGCGGCAGCCCCGTACGAGACGCCGGAAGACGAACCGACGGAACCACCAGAGCCTCGAGACCCATTTCTTTCGCCCGCGCCGCATGCTCCCCCCCACCCCCCCCCGACAACAATGCAAGAACGCGACAACCGCGCTCGCGCAGCTCCGCCCCGATCGCCAACCCCGGATACACGTGCCCCCCCGTCCCGCCGCAACCAATCGCCACTGTGAACATTTTTAGACCTACTCTGTTTAACTAATTGTTCAGGCTGTGAATGGGGGCGGGGATACGGCCGCCAAAACGGACAAAACGCCCGGATTTGCCAGGATTGGGCACGGCCATGATCACGCTGCGACCGAACAGACCGCCAAAATTCACTTCTTCGCCGGCGGCGCCGCCGGGTACCGGAATGAACCGCACGGCCGTAGTTTTGCGGTTGACCATGCCGATGGCCATCTCGTCGGCGATCAGGGCCGAAATGGTTTCAGCGGGCGTGTCGCCGGGAATGGGGACCATGTCCAACCCCACCGAGCAGACACAAGTCATGGCTTCAAGCTTCTCCAGCGACAGGTGGCCGCGCTGAACGGCGCCGGCCAATACCGAGTCCTCGGCCACGGGAATGAAAGCGCCGCTCAAGCCGCCGACGCTCTGCGAAGCAAAGGCGCCACCTTTCTTGACCGCGTCGTTGAGCAGAGCAACGCAGGCGGTCGAGCCGGGCGATCCAACCGCGTCCACCCCCAACAGCTCGAGAATCTCGCCAATACTGTCCCCGACCTTGGGCGTGGGCGCCAGCGACAAATCAACCACACCAAAGGGTACCCCAAGGCGCCCCGCCACATCCCGTCCCAGGATTTCGCCGGTGCGCGTAACCCGGCAACTCGTCTTCTTAATCTCCTCGGCCAAATCGTCAAGTCCCAGATTCTCGGCGCCGCTTCGCCGAATCAGGCGCTCGAGAGCACGAGCCACCACGCCCGGACCGCTTACCCCCACGTGAACCACACACTCCGGCTGGCCGTGACCGTGAACCGCGCCAGCCATGAACGGGTTGTCCTCCGGCTGATTGGCGAATACCACCAGTTTGGCGCAGGCAAATCCGCCCTGACTCGCCGTTCGGGTCGCGGCATCCAGCAATATCGGCCCCAGTTTGCCGACCACGTCCATGTTGATGCCCGAGCGCGTCGTGGCCACATTAATCGAGGCGCAAATCTTTTCCGTTGTACTCAATGCCTCGGCCAGACTCTCGATCAGCGCCGAATCCGACGCCGATGCTCCACCCTCAACCTGCGCGGAATAGCCGCCGACCAAATCAACGCCCACATCAGCGGCTGCATCGTCCAGAGCATGAGCCATCGCCACGCAACCGCCTGGGGCTAGCCCCGCGCACAAATCCGCCACCGGAGTCACCGACAAACGCTTGTTAACCACCGGCACGCCGTACTTGCGCCCCATTGCGTCGCATGTATCCACCAAGCCCCCCGCCAAGCGCCGGATCTTGTCCTTGACCCGTCGGCACATCTCTGCCTGATCGTGACACACGCAGTCCAGCAGATTGATTCCCATCGTGACCGTGCGAACGTCCAGATTTTCATTCTGCACCATTCCGACGGTCTGCAACAATTGTTCCGCGCGAATCATCAGGCGCACTCCTATATCTTATGGCTCTGCCCTCCAGGGCGGAGCATCTTCGGTTGAGACCGGTTGCTGTCGAATGCCGCCAGTTGCTGCCGGCGGCACTCTGTCAAGATCCGGCCGCTAATTTTCATTGCGCAAATTCATACGTCAATGTAGTGTGCCGCACGTCAAAATGCTTGCCGTCGCATCGGTTTGCCAACCCCGCAGCGCGGGGCTACAGTGAGTCGTATCATATTGTTAAGTCTGGAGAAACCGACAGTCAAGGAGAAACGATGACAAAACGCCGTCAACTGCTAACAGGTATCTTAAGTGTGCTGGCCGGCCTAAGCACCGCTCGCGAAGTGAACGCAAACCTGGAATTGGGCCTTCCCTTCCGGGACAACATGGTTTTGCAGCAAAGCAAGCCGCTGCGCATATGGGGCAGTGCCGAGCCGGGCACGGAGATCAGCGTCGAATTTGACAACATCGAACAGCAAGGCACAGCCGATAAGCGCGGCGACTGGCAAATCCAACTGCCCCCCCTGCAAGCATCGAACCAGGGCCGCACTCTCACGGTATCCGCGGATGGGACGGCTTCCGTCAAACTGAAAAACGTGCTGGTCGGCGAGGTCTGGCTGTTCTCCGGACAATCCAACATGGCGATGAGCGTCAAGAGTTCAGCTCAAGGCAAAATCGACGGCCCCGAAAACGCGATCACCTCCGCGGACTACCCCAACATCCGCCTCTTTTCTTCCCCGCCCAAGTCGAAAAAGGGATTTGAGTGGCAGGTGGCGACCCCCGACACGGCGGGAAACTTCTCCGCCGTTTCCTACTATTTCGCGCGGGCTCTCCACCGCAACACAAATATACCGGTGGGCATAATCGTCTGCGCCCGCGGCGGAACGATGCTGCAATCGTGGGTCAGCAACCAAGCGCTGGCTAACCACCCAACGTTTAAAACCTCCATCTTGGAGGCTTGGGACCGAACGGCGAACCCCGAAGCTCTCGCCGATCTCATGGGCGATGACTGGACTCAAAAGCTGGAGCAGGCCGACGGCGATCCCGACGAGGCTGTCAGCTCT
>JBMCIU010000091.1:0-6974 GCA_048616755.1 Verrucomicrobiota bacterium | reverse complement strand
GCTGGTTCCATGCATTTTGAGTTCGGAATCCAAATAGGGATCAAGACCTCTGAATCTGGACGCCATGAAGTATGGCCTGGTCCGTCGATCCTCGCCCCGGTGGCATCCTCGGCGAGGCAACCACTGCTGTTCCCGGCCATGGTATTCAAAATGCGAGGAAGTTGAGGCTGAAATACCGAGCTCTGGATATCCGTCAAGGCCGACAGAAATCCGTGTCCATCCGTGTTTGTCTGTGGTTTTGCCTAATTTGCAGGGGGTTCGTTTATTCGTGCCGCAGATCGGCGAGCAGTTCGCCGCGGCTGTTTCGCGCGACAGCGTAGACGATCCAGACGAGGGCGGCAATCGCCAGTATAGCAAAAATGATTCCCGTTGACATCCAGGGAATTTGGCTGCCGCCGCTAATCAGTGGGGGCAGCATCCCTGCCGCGGCGCCAGCCAGGGCGCACAGTAAACCGGCGGCGGCCAGGAAGGCATGCTCCCAAATCAGCATGGACCGCACCTGTCGACGACTGAATCCTACCGCCCGCAAAATCGCAAATTCTCGAATTCGCTCGGCGGCATTGCGCGAAACCACGATGGCCAGGCCCGCGGTGCCGACTAGGATTCCCAGGCCGCCAAGAACGAGGAAAATGTTTAGATAGGTGTTTTGAACGGCTAGGAACGACTGAAGGCGGTCTGCGGCGGGCGTCAGCACCAGACCCCGGTTGCCGTAGATGCTCAGGATTTCGGAGCGGGCGCGTTCGCGGTATCCCTTCGGCGCATCCACGAGCATGGCGCGCGAGCCGGCGGTATTAGCGAAACGCTGTCGCAAGACATCGCGATGAACAAGAATGCTGCCTTGAAGAATCGAGTTGTCGATGGCGGCTACGAGCTTGACGCGGAAGGTGTTGCCGGATTCGTCGGTGTAGGAAATGCTGTCGCCAACATTTTTGCCCAGACCCCATTTTATTGTGGCGCTGTCGGCAATGCCGGGGACGACCCCTTCGTCTAGGGTGGCGGCAAGCATTTTCCAGCCGGCGGACTTGGATGTCTTGCCGGTTTCATCCTGGTTGTTTGGTCGATCTTGCGCGGAGATGGGGTCGGCGGTTTCGCGAAAGCTGAAGGCATGCCGATCGGCAAGCGCGTCGGGTTCGACGCCAAGCAGTCGGGGAGTGTTGATCCGGTGGAGATTGAGGCAATTGGCCTCTTCGGTCCCCTGGGTGAGCAGCGGGATGACGTCGATGCGTTGATGCAGATCCTCGGACAGCCCGCCATCATCAGTGGAATCCGCATCGAGTCGACTAAATTTCATTGCTAGAACGGATTCTCCGTACAACGAGAAGCCGCCGGTCCCGGCATTGCGCTGGTGGGTATCCGCCCCGGCCAGCCGACGGTTTCCGCCGATGGTTAGAACGAGAAACACCCCGCAGCCCAGCATGATGACTGTGGCCATCGAGCGCCACGGATGGCGGCCCGCATTGCGCCAGCCCATGCGGCGAAGGTTGATGTCGGCACCGTAGGGTTGGCGGGTCAGCCGGATCAATTGGGCGTGCACGAGGCTGAATGTCGTCAGCAGGGTGAGTGCGCCGCACAGGAAAAACATGAGCGAGGCTTGGTGGCCGCTGCTGTTGCCAAGTCCAATCAGGGGCGAGACCGAAATTGCGCCCGCGGCAAGCACTGCGGCAGCAAGAAGGAAGGGAAGCGGGGAGCGCCTGCTCAACCGTATCGGCGCCGCGCCTTCGTGATGCAGCAGGTTGATTAGAGGCGATGAGGTGGTGCGCCGCTTGGTGAGCACGCTAAGGACCAACCACGACAAAAGAAGCGAGATCCCTGCGCCCCAGCCAAGCGTCTGCCAGCGAAGCAAGGGGACCAGGTGGTTGGTGCCCACGGCATCCCGCCAAATCGTGGCAAGCCCGGTCAGGATAAGTATGTTGTACCCGACACCGGCGAGTGTGCCGGGAAGAATTCCGGCCAGTGCCAGAATCATGCCCTCGGTTCGAAGCAGGTGGCGAATACGCCGGGCGGGAAAACCGAGCGCGCGCAGCAGTCCCGTCTGGCGGTCCCGCTGCTCCACGGTGAACACGAAAAGCAAGGCGACAAGAACAAGTGCGGAGGCGAGCAGAAAGAAGCTCAACCCTAGAAAAAGATGGGCGAAGTTTGTGGTGTTGCTGCCGGCTTGTCGCCCCTCGGCAAAGGGAGCATTTGTGCGGACACCCAGCGACTCGGGCGTGAGATTGGCGCGCAGTGATTCGCGCAGGGCACTCTCCTGATTGCTCTCGGCGGGGTAGCGCACGGCGGTCAGCGAGCCGAAGCGGTTTCCCCAGAGTTCCTGCCCGAATGAGAGATTGATAAAGGCGCGAGGAGTTGGGCCGTGGGAGTCCCAATAGGCCTCGTCACGGGGGCGCAACCGGTCCATGTCCAGTGGAACGCCAGGATCCCAATCGACACAGTTTTCGACATCGGTGAGGCCGGGATACGGAGGGGTGAGAGCTCGGTCAATATCCGGTGTCTCCTGGGGGATCACTCGCTTCAGCATGACCGTGGTTTCATGGGGAGTGAGGCGATCTTCCCGGGTGGGTTTGAGGTAAGTCATTTGCAGCAAAGTGCCGGGCTGGGCCCCCAGGTCGCCGGCCAGCCAGTCCGTCACCACAATCTCGTCGTTGCGCACGTTGCCGGCCAGGGTTTTGTCGTCGGTGGCGGTCACAAACACGAAGGGCGTTGAATTAGCGGTGGTATTATTGGCGATACCGTGCACGAAGTAGGTGAAAAAGCGCGCGGGATCGGTCCCCGCCTTCACCGCGGCGGTTTCGACGGTTTTGTCGAGGAAGATGCGCGGCGACTGCAGTTGCGTGGTTTTGTCGTCCAGGTTAATCAGTTCGAGTTCGGCATCCTCGAGCGTGTAGACATCCTGAAGGTGTTGGCGGACCGTGTCCTTTTCAAGGTTTCCGTCCGGGGACTGCGCTACCAGCAGCAGGTTTGCACGTCCGGGGATGTCGATATCCGCGCTGAGTCGTTTGAGTGGAAGGAAGACTGCGGGAGAAGCGGTTTGGCTATGGTCGAGCGAGAAGCGCCCGAAGTCGTTGTCGTCGAGAACGCGCGCAATCTTGAAACGCCTGCCCTGCAGCTTGGCGGTGGTTCCTGAAAAGGTCATGTCGCTGGACAGCCGGCGGGCCGATTGCGTGCGCACCACCAGCTCGTCTCCCGGCTCCACGCCTAACGAGGCGGCCAATAATTTGTTAACCGCGATACCCCGTTCGCCCCAGTCGGGCGCGGAAGTGTCGGCGGGTGCCAGCGACCAAAATGCGTCCGACACGCCGTATATACGGGTGTTCACGGTGCGGTCGTCGGTTTCGCACAGGCCGCGCGCACGCAAGACCGCAGCGGTCTCGGCATTGAGCGACGATCCCAGGCGGTCGGACAAGTCCGCGCGGAAAAATCGCGGCGCAGAGGATACGGCAAAGCGTGCTTTGCCCAGTCGCAGGCGGGTGATTTCGTGCAGGCTGTGGCGCAGCGAATCGCCTGTGATCAAGGCGCCGGTCAACACCATAGCGGCAAGAAAAGCGCCGGCCGCCACCCCAAGGTGCGTTCGCGCGTAGTAGCGGAGATTTCGTCGTATCAGTGTCAAAGAAGTCATGCCAGTTTCCCGTTGCGAAGCTCGAGCACGCGGTCCATTTGATCGGCCAGCCAGGTATCATGAGTCACCACGACCAGTGTGATTGCTTCATCCTTGCGGAGGCGCTGCAGCAGTCGAACCAGATTGTCCGCGGTGGTTCTGTCCAGGGCGCCGGTGGGTTCGTCGGCAAACACAATGCTCGGTTGATTGATTAGGGCTCGGACCGTGGCGACGCGCTGCCGTTCTCCGCCGGACAACTCAGCCGGAAAGGCATTCAGACGATCATCCAGGCAGACGGTTTCGAGCAATTCCTTGGCGCGAGTGCGCCGTTCCGCTTTAGCTTGCCCGCCGCTGTGGCCGGCGATAGTAGGGACCAGCACGTTTTCCAAGACCGTGCATTGGGGCAGGAGATGATGTTCCTGAAAGATAAATCCGAACTCTGTGTTGCGCAGTTGGGCCAGCTCGTTCTCGGACAAGTCATCAAGGCTGCGGTTGTCGAACTCCACCGTTCCCAAGTCTGGGCGGTCCAAGCCGCCGGCGACATTCAGCAGAGTGCTTTTGCCGCATCCCGACGGTCCGACCACGGCAAGCGATTCGCCGGATTGGACTTCCAAATTAAGCTGTTTCAGCACGGTCGCGGGATTGAGATGGCTCTCGTCCGGGTAGGATTTGCTGACATCGGTCAATTCCAGCAGAGTATTGTTCGTGGCCATAAAAATCAGGAATCCTTGTGGGTTGTTTGAGTATACAGGCGAAGAATGGCATCCGCATACTTGTTCGGGTTGAAGCGCTCGCACGCATCTTTCCGCGCGTTGGCACCCATCCGATGCCGCAGGTGTGAGTCACGAAGAAGGCGACGCAAAGCCTCAGTCAGCGCGTTTTTGGACGGGAACTCGTATAATATACCATTGACTTCGGATTTAATCAACTCGGGATAGGCGCCGACATTGGGTTGTACACAAGGGACGCCGCATGCCATTGCTTCAGCAATTTGCAGGCCAAATGCCTCGCCCGCGGGACAGGGGACGCTGAGAACGCTCAACCCCTGCAGAAACGAACAGCGGGAGGCAAGGTCGAGCTTTTCGAAAACCCGAACGCCATCCATAACGCCTGCTCGCCGAAGACGAGCGAACTGCCGCTTGACAAATGGTCGGTCGTCGCCGGTTGTCCCACCGCAAAGATGGAGCCTAAGGTCTTGCAGTTCAGTATCTTGTCGCAGTTCAATAAAGGCATTTACCAGTGCTTCCAGGCCCGATGCGGCGCTAAGACGCGAGAGGAACCCCAGCACGGGCGGGGTAGGCGACTCGCCGCATTGGTACGCTTCAAGTTGCAGTCCGGGCGGTATCACGCGGATTTGTTCGGCGGGGATTTTAAACAGGTTTCCGGCGGTGCGGGCGTAATAGTGACTGGGGGCGACGAACGCGTCGATTTGCCGGGCATGTTCGCGCAAAAGATCGATTGCTTTTCGGCGGGCAGCTGCCGGCATGGGACCGAGCCAGACATCTTCGTCCTGCAGCGAGCAGACCAGACGCGCACCCAAGGCGGCGCGAATGCGCGGTGCCATGCCCAGCAAAAGCGCGTTGGAAAAATGAACCGCGTCCGGGCATTCGGTGGTGCTAAGCCAGTCGACCAGTTGGTCCAGTTCGAAAGCTTGGCGTCCCTCCTCGCCCTTAAGCATGGAAAGGGTAAGGTCCTCAAGTCCCGCGCTGCGCGTGACGCCGGCCAGACGCGCCGCCGCCCGGAGCATCGGCGCGGAATTCAGAAAGTGACGCACGACCGAGGGCAGATGTGCGGCAAACGGCAGCTTTTGGGAGAGGTAAATGTTTAGCGCTCCATAAAAAACCGGTGCTTGCTGGTCGGTCTCCTCCGGTGCGTTGTCAAAAAGCGGCAGATAAAGCGGCACCAGTACCACGTCATGCCCTCGTTGGCGTAAAGCGCGGATGAGTATGCCGTCGCGAACACAGTTCTGGCAATAAAAAGAACCGCCGGAACCGGGAACTAAATGCACGATTTTCATGATACTCCTGCGGAAAATCAGCTGCGGCTCAATCCAAATTTCTCTCACGGAAATACAGTAGTGCGAAAGATGCGATGCGCCAGTGGAAGCCATATTAATGAGACGCCTTCGTATTCCGCGGACGTTGCGGGCTACAGCGGGGAATTTGTTGTTCGGTCAGACTAGACAAATTGTGTGGCGAAGGTATGGTTTGGAGTTTCCCCGCATGTTTGGTGCGGGGAGCTTTTTTTCTGAATCCGTAAAAATCCGTCGCCGCCCGGCGCATTTATTTGCGTTGTCGTCCAGTCCCATGTTTCCAAAAATTTGCGGATGGGGCAAAGGATTTCGAATATTACTGTTTTTGACGAGAAATACCATGAGCAACCCCAGCGACCTTCCCTTGGCGCCCGAGGTTTCGGGAAGTCGAGGCCCTCTGCCCCAAAATGGCTACTCCGCGCGATTTTACCGCTTTGACGAGCAGCCAAATTCCGACTCCTGCTGGAGCCTGCACACGGGGCCGGACGGACGAATCTACGCGGCCGCATGCGTCGAGCATACATCAGGGGAAACCGTGACAGTTCTGCGTTACAACGAGATTGAGGACCGCTTGGATTCTCTATACGAAATGGACAAGGTAACCGGCGACCTGCGCGATAGCGGACGAGCCACGCAATGCAAGATTCATTACAGTTTTGCGCCCTCCGCAAAAAGCGACTTGCTCTATGCGGCTACCCACCTGAGCGGCGCCCCCAAGGGTGAGAGCCACTATAACGCCTGGGGATCCTGGCACGATGAACGCCGCGCCTTCCGCGGCGCATACCTGGTGGCCTATGATACGGCAACCGAACAAACCGTTTCCGCAGAACTCATGATCCCCCGCGAAGGCTGCCGCTGTGTTTGTCTGGACGAGGACCGGCAGCGTATGTACGCGTTGACATACCCGCGAGACCATTTTGTTTATTACGACCTTAAAAAACGAACCCTGCACGATGTCGGTCGGGTTGGTTCGGTCAACTCTCAATGCCTGTTCACCGATCGTCGGGGGAGGGTGCATTTCACCAACGACCACGGACGATTTCTGCGCTTCGATCCGGACCGAAACCGCTTGGAGGAGCTGCCGCACCAAGTGGCGCACGAAGGGTTTCAGAACGGCTGGCACGGGGTCTTGTACGACGCGGTCGCCAGTCCCGAGGGCGATTGCGTCTACATGCTGCCCTGGATGGCGCGTCCGCACCTGATGCGCTTTTGGCCCGAGGACGGCCCGGTTGGTCGACTGGAGGATCTTGGTTCGGTCAATCAGGCCGTGGACGTGTCTCATCCAATTTCCATGAGCTTGGATCATGCCGGGGGGCTGGTGTTCGGCATTGACGGTTGCCTGTATTACGT
>JBMCIU010000090.1:0-7034 GCA_048616755.1 Verrucomicrobiota bacterium | reverse complement strand
AAATCGCCGATTTCGGGGAAAAATTGTTCGTTTCCCACGAAAGCTCGCGCCTGGATTTTGAAAACAGCTGCGACGAACTAGACATTTTGGTGGAGATTGCGCGCTCGTTGCCCGGCGCGCGCGGCGCGCGCCTCAGCGGCGGCGGGTTCGGGGGGATCACCGTGCACTTGGTCGACGCTGAACAGGCCGAAGCCTACGCTCAACGTTTAGCTGTCGGCTACCAAACGCGAACCGGCGCCGAATGCGAAACCATGGTCTGCCGGCCCGGCGACGGCGCCGTCGTGCTCAAGCACCCATGACGCTGCTTTCTCGATAGAATAATGTCACCCGCGCAAAGCGCGAAACGCAAAATACGACCCACGGAATTCTATGTTCGAACGCCTTACAGAACGACTTAACGGTGCCTTCCGCAATCTTTCCGGGCAGGCCAAACTGACTGAAAACAACATTTCAGAGGCCATGCGCGAGGTGCGGCGCGCGCTCCTCGAAGCGGACGTGAACTACGCCGTGGTCAAGGAATTCGTCGCCGACGTCCGGCAAAAATGCTTGGGCGAGGAAGTGCTCCAAAGCGTCAAGCCCGGCGAGCAGGCGGTCAAAATCGTTCACGACCATATCGTCGAACTGCTTGGCGAGGAAAACGTTCCGCTGGCGCTTACCAGCTCGCCGGCGGTGATCATGCTGGTCGGCCTGCATGGGTCGGGTAAAACGACCACGGCATCCAAGCTGGCCAGACATCTTCGCCAAGCCCATCAGCGCAACCCCATGCTGGTCGGCGCCGACCTCTACCGACCCGCCGCCATGGACCAACTCGAAATACTCGGCAAACAGCTTGAACTTCCCGTGCATGTCGAACGAGACGGCACGAACGTGGCCGAAATTGCCGTCAACGGGCGCAGGCGCGCCGCCCGCGAAGGCTGCGATACCGTAATCTTGGATACTGCCGGTCGACTCCAAGTCGACGAAGATTTGGTGCAGGAGCTTGTTGACCTCAAAAACCGCGTGGATCCGGATGAAATTCTGCTGGTGGCCGACGCCGCCCTCGGCCAGGAGGCGGTATCGGTGGCCGAACATTTCGATCAGGCGCTTGGCATCAGCGGAATCGTACTGACCAAACTTGACGGCGACGCCCGCGGCGGCGCCGCGCTATCCATGCGCAAAGTGACCGGCAAGCCCATCAAATTCGCGGGTGTCGGCGAACGGCCGGAGGACTTTGACGCCTTCTATCCGGATCGCATGGCTCAGCGCATCCTGGGCATGGGCGACGTGGTCGGACTGGTGGAAAAGGCCGCCGCCCAGATGGAAGAGAACGAAGCAGAAGAACTCGAGGAAAAGCTGCGCAAAAACCGGTTTGATCTCGACGACTTCCGCTCGCAACTGCAGCGCATTCGCAAAATGGGCGGCATGATGGGCTTGATGCAGCTGCTGCCCGGCATGGGCCAGCTCGGCAAAAATATGGATTTCGACGAAGCTCAGCTCAACCGTCTCGAGGGCATGGTCGACTCCATGACGCCCAAGGAGCGCGAAGATCCCGCCATCATCAACCCGTCGAGGAAACGGCGCATCGCGCGCGGCAGCGGCGTTTCCCCCGAAGACATCACCGCCCTTCTTAAACAATTCGCCATGATGCGTAAAATGATCCGCCAGATGGGCAAAGGCGGCAAGGGGGGCAAGGGAATGCCGGACCTGGACCAGCTGCAGGGAATGATGGGCGGCGGCGAAGGCTTGCCGAATATGGCCGGCGGCATGCCCGGCGGCATGCCCGGCCTGGGGCCGGCCGGCGGAGGCGGCAAAAAAGGCGATCGCAACCAGAAATCAAAGAAAAAACGGCGCAAGAACAAGAAGAAGCGCTGAGGCGAGAGTGTTCGTGGAGATTGAAGTACTTCTGCAAAGCATCGGATTATGGGCCGTGGTGCTGTTTTCCCTGCGCGTGGCGGCGGCGGGGAACCCGGCTTACCAACTGGTTTTTCGCAGCGAGCCGACCTTTTTGGAGCGGATCGACCAAATGATCACCGGCGAACGGACTCCGGAAAACGACGCGCCGGAGGCCGAGTTTTTGCGACGGTTCTCCAGGCTCATCCTGCTGGAGCTAGTCGTTGTCGGCCTGGAATTCGGACTGCTGATTTTCTTTGTCTTGCAGCATCGGATGCCGCCGCTGGCCTGGATGCTGCTCGGCAAAAATATTCTCATGATTATTGTCGGCGGGTGGGGAGCGGCGCGGCAACGAGAGGACAAGCGCCTGTTCGCTAGACTTCAGACCCTCCCGCGCTGGATTGTGGTGAGCGACCGCGTCTCCTCGCTAATTAGCGCCGTCGGTTTCATTATTCTTCTGCTGGCCGTCAACAACCTCCTGCCGGAGTGATTCTCAAACGACAACACGAACAAACGCGGATACAATTACGGCAACATCAGAATAGATAAAATCGATCCGGCTGATCGGGCTGATCTTATACCCGAACACGGACAGGCACGGACATACACAGACAAAAGCTTCCTCACACACCCACACTTACAAACTCCCCCAGCCATGCCCGACACCACAACATCGCAAATCATTCTCATCTCCGGAACGGACTCTACCCGCATCGGCGAAACCGCCGCGCGTCGGGTTTCCGAACTGACCGGCGGCAGCGATGACGCGTTCGGGTTGGACGTAGTCCGGCAGGGAGAGACCAGCGATGTCCCGGCCACCTTGCGCGAATTGATCTCAACACTGCGCTCGCCAGCCTTTCTAGCCGAGGGAAAAGTTGTCTGGCTGCGAGATTTCGGCGGCTTCGACAAGGAAGGTGCGAAGACCGCAAAAACCGCCGAGGCCACCGCCTTTCGAGAGCTTTGCGAGACCCTGGAAAAGCGGCTGCCGCCGAGTACCACCGTGGTTTTGTCCGGGCCGGGAATCGACCGCCGCAAACGCTTGTACAAGTTCTGCAGCGATCAGGGCGAAGTTATCCTGCTCAACAAACCCGACGTCACCGACCGCAACTGGGAAAGCGAAATGAGCGCGGTCATTCGCCAAGCCGCCGCGGAACGCAGCGTGCGTCTTCCCTCCGAAGTCGTTGCCTTTTTCGTCAAGGCCCTGGGCGCGCGCACCGACCGCATCGCCACCGAATTGGACAAGCTCATCGCCTACTGCGGCGGTCCGGATCAACCCATCACAGAACAGGACGCCTGGGAAATCTGCACGGTCGAAGGCGAACAAACCCCCTGGGCGCTGCTCGACGCCCTTGGCGAACGCAACCCGATCAAAGCGTTCAACGCCGTCGAGTTTTTTCTGGAACGCGAAAAGAACCCCGACTCGTCCTGCCTGCGCTACGTTCTGCAGATCGGGCGCAGCACGCTTGACTGGCTGCGTATCCGACTGTTCATGGCCGTGCATCGCCTCCGGGATCCCCGCGCCGTGCAGGATTTTTTGGAGAACGCGGGACCGGAAACCAAAAAACAGGCGGAGGCCGAAGGCTATGCCTTCGTCGACAAGCATCCCTACCGGGTGCGCATGATGGCCCAGCAGGCGCAACGCTACAGCGGACAAGAATTGGTCGAAGCCGTTATCCGCTGCCGCGACGCCAACGTCCAATGCGTCCACAGCGGCACCAATCCCCGCCTGGTGCTTGAAACCCTAATCCGTGATATCGTAATCCCCGACAACCCAAGCGAATAAATATCGGTCAATGCGAACTTCGCAACAACCAGAGACTCCCATGGACATCGAAACTGGTCTGAATGTGCTGAGCGTGACCACCGACGCGCTGACCACCCCCTGCTCGCTGGATGACGCGCTTAATCGCATCACCGACATGACCGCCACCATTTTGGGAACCTCGCAGGCCGCGATCCTGCTCCGCGACGAGGAGCGCGAGGAATTTGTCGTTCGCGCCTGCCGGGGCGTGGACGACCAGAAGGTGCGCGTCGGCCTCACTCTGCAGGTCGCCGAACGGCTGAAACGCATCCTTTGGCGCGCCCGCTCCGCCCGCCAGATTGGCTGGCTCGAAACCGGCATCGAGGATCTTGGCTTTCCCATGATGTTCGTGCCCTTGCGCATCAAGGGCGAGCGCATCGGGCTGTTGCTCACCGGCGTTCCCGAAGACGGCGGACGCGCTCGCTTCTCCCCCGCCGAACGGCGGTTGCTCGTGCTGGTGGCTTCGGTCTCCTCCCTGGTGCTGGAAAACGCCAAAGTCTACGACTACCTGCGCCAGCGGTTTGCCCAGCAGGCTCACGACCTCATCGAGGACAACCGTCGCGAGGCCAACGGCAAAAACGAGGAGGAACGCCTGATGATTTCCTCAATCAGCAACCCAAACAAAGTTGTTCGCCTGCTTGCCAGCTCGTTCTACAAAGAGCTGGTCCGCGCAGGCTTCTCCCCCGGACACATCACCACCGCAGCCGCCGAAATTCTGGACTGCATCACGCGACAGCAGGAGGTTTGATCTCATGGCAATCTGGAATGGACGATTTTCTAAAAATACCGCCGAAGAACTCGCCGAATACGGCGAATCCGTCAGCTTCGACCAGCGACTCTACGCACACGATATCCGCGGCACATGCGCCCACGTCACAATGCTGGCGCGCCAGGGAATCCTCCCCGAAGCCGATGCCGATCAAATCATCGACACGCTCGAAGGCGTCCGGCAGGACATCGAGGGCGGAAACCTCCCGCTACAGCGCGAACTCGAAGACATCCACATGAACATCGAGGCCGCCGTTACCGAACGCCTGGGAGAGGCGGGCGGACGCATGCACACCGGACGCAGCCGCAACGACCAGATCGCCACCGACGAACGGCTGTTTCTGCGCGACGAAATCGACCGGCTACAAGCCGTCCTGGCCGACTTTCAAAAAGCACTCTGCACCCAAGCCGCGGACAATCGCACCGCCATCATGCCGGGATTTACCCACCTCCAGCATGCACAGCCCATCCTCTTCGCCCATCACCTGCTGGCATACGTCGAAATGGTGCAGCGCGACCGGGAACGGTTCGACGATTGTCGCCGGCGCATGAATCGCTGCCCGCTCGGCGCCGGCGCGCTGGCAGGCTCGACATTGCCCCTGGACCGCGAATTCGTCGCCGACGAACTTGGCTTCGACACCGTCCTGCAAAACAGCATGGACGCAGTGGGCGACCGCGACTACCTCATCGAACTGCTGTCGGCCCTGGCCATCACCGCCATGCACCTGTCCAGACTTGCCGAGGACGTCATCCTCTGGTGTTCCCAGGAGTTCTCCTTCGTCGAGCCCGACGACGCCTACAGCACCGGTTCCAGCCTCATGCCCCAGAAAAAGAATCCCGACGTGGCCGAGCTGACACGCGGCAAAACCGGGCGCGTCTACGGCGCCCTCATGGGCTTGCTCACCGTGATGAAGGGGCTGCCGCTCACCTACAATCGGGATTTGCAGGAGGACAAGGAAGGGGTCTTCGACGCCCTCGACACCGTTCTGGCCATGGTCCGCAACATGACCGGCATGATGAGCACCCTCCGCATCGACGCCGAGCGCATGCGCGAAGCCGCCGCCGACCCCGCTCTTATGGCCACCGATCTGGCCGAATGGCTGGTGTGCAAAGGGGTCCCCTTCCGCGATGCCCACCACCAGGTCGGGCGTTTCGTTGCCGACTGCAAGCGCCGCAATATTCAACTTGACGAGGCAACCCTTGAACAGATGCGCGAGAGCATTCCCCAAGCCGGGGAAGAATGCCGCGCCCTGTTCTCCCCCGAGCGCAGCGTCGCCGCCCGGAATATCACCGGCGGCACAGCCCCCGCACAAATTGAGCGCCAACTCCAACGATGGCAGCAGCCGAAGACGCCAAGAGAATAAACAGAAATCGGAATCTTGAAGTAACAATGAATTTACAATTCACAAGTCGAAATTCATCAGGATTTGAACGATGATCGTTGTATTGAAACCGAATCAGACGCCGGAGAAGATTCAGGAGGTCCGCGAGCATGTCGTGGAACTGGGGTATGATCCGCGCATCATCCAAGGCGTGGAACGCACGATCATTGCCGGCGTGGGCGACGAATTGTCCCACCGCTCGCTGGAGTTTCTGCAGGGCATGGACGCGGTGGAAAACGTTATCCCGGTGCAGAAACGCTACAAACTCACCAGCAGGCAGTTTCATCCGGCGGACCGCGTGGTCAGGATTGGCCGTCACCCCGTTGGCGCAGGAAATTTCCAGATCATCGCCGGCCCCTGCGCCGTGGAGAGCCGCGACCAGATCCGCACCGTCGCAAAGGACATCAGCGCGCCGGGCGTGCGGATTCTGCGCGGCGGCGCCTTCAAACCGCGAACATCCCCCTACGACTTTCAGGGCCTCCAAGAAAAGGGACTGGAACTGCTGAATGAGGCTAAACACGACTTTGGGCTCGCCATCGCCACCGAGGTGGTCGCAACAAACCACGTACAGGCCGTGGCCGAGGTGGCCGACATCCTGCAGATCGGCGCACGCAACTGCCAAAACTACAACCTGCTGGAGACAGTCGCCGCCGCGGGCAAACCCGTCCTGCTCAAACGAGGCATGGCCGCCACTATCGAGGAATGGCTTTCCGCCGCGGAGTACCTGGTCGTCAACGGATGTGAAGACGTGGTCCTCTGCGAGCGCGGCATCCGCACCTTCGAGCACGCGACACGCGCCACGCTCGATATCAGCGCCGTGGTTATCGCCCGCCAGGAGACACACCTGCCCGTCATCGTCGACCCCAGTCACGCGGCCGGCCGGTCAAACCTGGTGCTGCCCCTGGCCATGGCAGCGGTCGCCGCCGGAGCCGACGGACTGCTGGTCGAAACTCATCCCGATCCCGTAGAGGCCCTGAGCGACGCGGCACAGCAGCTGCCGTCCGGCGACTTCAGCCAATTCGTCGAAGCCCTCCGTCCCCTCGTGACCCTAATGGGACGAACGCTGTGCCCGTAGCCGACACGCCCCCTCCCCCGGCGCTGGTGAAGACCAAGAACCGGCACCGTTCACGGATACGGGAAGAAAACCCGTGAACGATTACCAGAACTCTTGATCTCTTGGCGTGGTTTGACCTCGAACGGCGTTGCCTTTGCGG
>JBMCIU010000089.1:0-7097 GCA_048616755.1 Verrucomicrobiota bacterium | reverse complement strand
CAGCGGCGGCAGTTCGATCTCGACCACGGCCAGACGATAGTACAGGTCCGCGCGAAATTCTCCGGCCTCGACCGCCTGCGACAAATCGCGGTTGGTGGCGGCAACCACCCGCACATCGAGAGGGCGGGACTCCACCGATCCCAGGCGCTCGATTACCCGCTGATCGAGAAAGCGCAGGAGCTTAACCTGCACGGGAAGCGGGAGTTCGCCGATTTCATCCAGAAAAAGGGTCCCTCCGTTTGCCCGTTCAAAGCGCCCCGGCTTGGCGTGCGAGGCCCCGGTGAACGCTCCCTTCTCGTAGCCGAAAAGCTCCGCCTCGACAAGGGTCTCGGGCAGAGCGCCGCCGTTGACCGGCACAAAGGGCTTGGAGGCTCTTGGGCTGAGCTGATGCACGGCGCGGGCAATCAACTCCTTGCCGGTGCCGGTCGAGCCTCTAATCAGCACGGAGGAGTCCGAGTTTGCCGCCCGCGCAACGGTCTTAAAGACTTCCTGCATGGCGGCGGACCGCCCGATAATGCCCAGCGGTCCGGGATCATGGTCGGCATGCCTCCGAACCTCGGCCACGTCCGGATGTTCCGATGTTTCGGCCGCCTCGAGAACCTGTCGCACCAACGCCTCCGCGCGGTCCAGGTCGATGGGCTTGGGCAGGTAGTCGTAGGCATTTCGGCGCACGGCCTCGGCGACCGTGGTCATGGAGCCGTAGGCCGTGATGACGATGAGGGCGGTGTTCGGCGACTGCTCGTGCAGGCGCTCCAACAGCTCCAAGCCGTCGGTGTCCGGCAACCGCACGTCAACAAACGCCGCAGCCGGTTCGGCGCGCTCCGCGCAGCGAAGGCCCTCCGCGCCCGAGTGCGCGACAGCAACGTCAAAGCCGCGCCGCTCAAAATAGCGCCTGAATGCGGTGCAGATGGATTCTTCATCGTCAATGATCAACAGAGAAGACATAATGGGATCAGAAAATTGCTAAAATGCTTGGGTGACTGTTTAATTATTTTTCCGCCGCAATGTCCGCGGGCAGGGAGATGGTGAACTCGGCGCCGTCGGCGGTATTTTTGGCCGTGAGGGTGCCGTTGTGCTGCTCGACAATTCGTCGGGAAATATAGAGCCCCAATCCGGCGCTGTGGGATTTGGTTGTGACGAAAGCGTCGAACAAATTGTCCGCGTGCTCGGCATCCAATCCGGTTCCGGTGTCGCGCACCCTGCACAGCACGTGTCGCTCGTCGTTGGAAACGTGGCAATATAGGCTCAGCGTGCCGCCGTCCGGCATGGCGTCCATGGCATTCAGCGCGCAATTGATCAATACTTGGCGAAGACGTTGAAAGTCGGCCCGAACCGGCGGCAGCTCCGGGGCAGCTTCCAAACGAGTTTCGATGCCGGCGTGACGGCAGCGCGCGCCCAGCAGCTCCAAAACGGACGAGGCGACGCGCGACAAATCCACCGGTTCGGTTTTTACCGGCGGCGCGGGATCGCCTGCACACTCGGCATCCGGGCGCAGACTCATGAGTTCCTCAAGATATAGGTCCATGCGGTCAATTTCGCGTTGAATCGCGTTCAGTGATTCGTCCGCCACTCCGGCTTCGCGGCATTCGTCGGCCAGGATGCGCACATTCATGCGCACGCCGCTAAGCGGATTGCGCACTTCGTGGGCGACCGAGACCGCGACTTTGCCCAAGGCGGCCAGTTGCGTTGCCTCTTCCAGTCGCTTCTGCGCATCCGCCAAACTGTCGAGCAGGTGTTCAAATCTCTCGCGCAGAGAGTCGACTTCGGCCGGCACGCGTTGGTGTTCTCGGAAGGCGCGGTCCGCGTCGGCGGGTGTTTTTGGAGGGTTGATTCGGCGCAATCCCTCCTGCGAAATTCGCACCATCTGTGCGGCCAGCAGGTGGAGCGGCGCCGTGATTGATCGGGAAAGCAGCAGCGCGACGACAATCGCCGCGACGATTGCCAGCCCTGTGGCGCCGGCGATTCGGAGCGCGACATCCAGTTTGGCCCGGCGAACCTCAGCCTGATCGACCAGGAAAAAGAGGGAACCCCCCGTGCCTGTGTTTGGCAACGGCGGTTCCAGTTCGGCGCGGCCGGCAATTCGAGCAGCGCCCGCCACTACCGGCGAGGAAGGAAACGAGCGGTTCGTCCACCCGTCGAGCAGGCGAGCCGTCTGATTGGGCGTCAGGCTCGACGCCAGCGCCCGACCCGCCGCATCCGCGGCAATCAGCTCGCCGCCGAGCAGGGAACTCATCTGGCGCAGCATGCCGTTGGACAGCGGCAGGGACAACTGCTCGATCATGCCGGCCGCATTTTCCACCACGTCGTGCACCAAGCGGTCCTCGACCGTTCGCCCCACCGCACGCCAGCCTGCGAATCCCGCAATCCCGCCGGCCGCAAGCGCGCTCAACGCCGCCAGCAGGACGATTCGACTTCGGATGGAGGGGTTCACAAGCATACCAAGCACTGTCCCGACACCCCCTTTTGAGAGGTTTGCAAGAAAATTATACAAGCTGTTGGGAAACAAGCAAAAACATAATACTGTATACGCTTAACAAAAAACCGCCTGCATCGACGCAGAAAAACAACGCAAAAGCATACAGGATACATTGTGCCACACGGACTTGGAAAACTGGGCGACCTCTTTCCCGAGAAGAAGATCAGCTGTCGCATCCGCGGTTGCGAGAATCTGGTTCTGTTTTCGGGCGATGAAGCCATGGAGAAGGCGGCAAACGGGAACCTCGACCGGCGCCAAATGTGCGAGGAGTGCTTCCAGCTCTACAACAAATTGGCCGACCAAGAGGTGCCCTGCTCCAATCCGGAGTGCTCGGACACTTGGGTCTGGACGCGCTTCCAGCAGCTTGAATCCCGCCGTCGCGGCTTCCAGAAACCGCCGGATCGCCTGTGCGAAGCCTGCCGCAAAAAAGCCGGCGAGATGGAGGACAAGGCCGTACCATGCCGTGTCCGCGCCTGCACGCGCACTTGGACTTGGACCGCCGAGCAGCAAACCCGCGCGGGCGGAGGCGCCCCCCCCGAACGTTTCTGCGAACAGTGCTGGCAGCGCTTCCGCGATCTCTCCGACAAGCAGGTCCCCTGCCGAATGAAGGGGTGCGAGCAAACTTGGCCGTGGAAGCGCTTCCACCAACTCGAACACCTCGCCGAAGGCAAATCTCTTGACGATCCCCCCAAGCGCATGTGCTCCGAATGCTTCAAGCGGATGAAAGAGTTGACCGACCGCGAACTGCCCTGCAAAGCCGATGAATGCGAGCGCACCTGGACATGGAACAGCTACGCTCAAGTGGAGCACGAACGGCTCAACGGACCCGATGCCGAGCCGCCCAGTAAACTCTGCCCCGAATGCTATCGCTTCTTCCGCAGTACGCACGACCGTCAGCTGCGCTGCCAAAACCGCGGATGCGCCAACACCTGGACCTACACGCGCGGAATGCAACTGCACGACTGGCTAAACAACGTCTCCTCTCCCGCACCGCAAATGTGCGAATCCTGTCAAAAATACCTGGAGGAATCCACCCCCAGGGAAGTGGAATGCATGGTCCAGGGATGTCCGAATACTTGGACATACTCCGCGGTCGAACAAACCAAGGATCACGCCGCCGGACGACACCAGCCCAGCGCGCGACGGTGCGAGCGCTGCACCGCATTTCTCGCCAAAAGAAAACCCGAATCCCTGACCTGCGCCAAATGCGGCGGCGAATTTACCTGGTCCACCTACGAACAGTTGCTGAACGCCTTGGGAACCTTTGCCAAACCCACAATCTGCTCCGAATGTGCCGAACACCGACTGGCGGGAGACTCCGGCAGTCACATAAAACCCCCTCCGCGCAACCATCATCACGTCGTGCGCATGCCCGCCGCAGGAAAATGGGCTGAAAATCCGCGCATCTCCCCTTGGCCTCCCCACCTCACCCACGAGGATCTCGGCGAGGCCGAACAGGCCGAACTGCGCATTGTCGCGTTAGGGGACGACTTGGTGTATTCCCGGGAATGCGAGGAGACGATGTGGCCAAAACATCTCGAGGCTCTGCTCAATGAGAAGCAAGCCAACGGGCGAACCGTCAAAGTCATTAACGCGGGGATGCCCGAAACCGGCAGCGAACTGGGGCGCCTGCGCTGCGAACGGGACGTGTTTCCGTTCGCGCCGCACCTGGTCATCGTTTCCTTTGTGCTTGGCGACTCGTTCCTGCCGCTTGACACCCACAGCGGGCAATGGCGAGCCTCCAACCACGAACGCAATCCGGAGGGGCTTACCCATCTGCTCGAAAAACTCGCCGAAACCGGCGCCGGAATGCTCTACGCCATCCTAAACCCCGTCCTGCCCGCCATTCGCGTCGATGAGCAACTCGAGGGCCAGGGCCGAAAATGGGCCGATGCGCAGGACCACGAGTACAAGCAGTGCGCCGCCCATCACACGCGCATTTGCAGCCAAAAGCAAGTTCCCGTCGTCGACCTGCGGCCGCGTTTCGAAGTCAACGGCAAACGCACCGTCCGCAGATGGATGGCCGACTGGCAAAACCACAACGAACAGGGCGCCCGAAACATTGCCGTCTGGCTGCGGGACGCCATCCTCCGAAACGAATTGCTGCCCGCCGAATAGCCGCCGCAAGCGCCGAGGACTCCCACCAGTGCACAAGCCTTCTCTCCCCCCCGAAAACCTCTCCGCGGAAACCATTATCGACACCATGGCCGAAGGTGTTGTCCTGCTCAATGCCGACGGCGTCATCACCCGTTGGAACCCCGCCATGGCTCGAATCACCGGCTTCGACGCCAATCAGGCACTTGGTCGCCCCTACACCTGGATGCAGTGTCCCGACAACAGTTGTTACAGCATCGAAACCATGCTCAAGCAGGACGAGGATCACGAGCGGGACTTATGCCTCTGCGAATCGCAATGCCTCCTGCAGGGGCCGAACGGCGAGCGAATCCCCGTGCTCGTGAATGTCCAACCCGTGCACCGGCAAGGCCGACTGCTGGCCATCCTCCTCACCTTTACCGACTTCCGTGCCATGGAAGGCCTCACCCGCGAACTCTCCGAACTCGAGCGCCAAGCCCCCGGCGAGACCCATTTTCACGGCATCATCGGCAAGGACAAAATCATGCGGGAGGTTTTTCGCCTCCTCGAACTGGCCGCGGACAGCGACGTCACCGTGCTGCTGCAGGGCGAAAGCGGCACCGGCAAGGAACTCGCCGCGCAAGCCATTGCCGACCTCAGCCACCGCCATGGCGCCCCCTTCGTCAAGGTCAATTGCGGCGCACTGACCGAAACTATCCTGGAAAGCGAACTCTTCGGCCACGTTAAGGGCGCCTTCACCGGCGCCTACCGCGACCGCATCGGGCGCTTCGAAGCCGCCGACGGCGGAACCCTTTTCCTCGACGAAATTGCGGACATCACCCCCATGCTGCAAGTAAAACTCCTGCGCGTGCTCCAGGAGCACGAATTCGAACGCGTCGGCGATTCCGTCACCCGGCGCGCCGACGTCCGCGTCATCGCCGCCAGCAACCGCGACCTTACGACCCGCGTTCGGCAAGGCGAATTCCGCGAGGACCTGTACTACCGCCTGCGCGTCTTCCCCATCACCATGCCGCCCCTTCG
The DNA here is from genome assembly GCA_048616755.1 of Verrucomicrobiota bacterium. Taxonomy (GTDB): domain Bacteria; phylum Verrucomicrobiota; class Lentisphaeria; order Oligosphaerales; family CAZSBQ01; genus CAZSBQ01. Next base: position 1,507 of record JBMCIU010000089.1, on the reverse strand, counting down.
CGAACGCATCGACGACGTCCCCCTGCTGGTCCGCCACTTCATCCAAAAATTCCGCAAAAGCACCGGCAAACCGATTGAGGAGCTGGACCACGAAGCCATGCGCGCGGTCATGGATTATTGCTGGCCCGGCAACGTGCGCGAACTGGAAAACGCCATCGAACACGCCTTCGTAACCTGCCAAACCACCGCCATCGGCCTCTTCGACCTGCCCCAAGAGCTGCGCCAGTTCGAGCTGCGCCGCAGCATCTGCGCCGACCGACGAGTCGCGGATCTCAACCAGCAAACCGCCGCCCCAGACACCCGAGACCGGATTGCGCGCGATCCCGGCTTCGAGCACAACTATTTCATCGCCGAGCGGAGCCAGCATCAACCCACCCGAGACCGGCTCGCGCGCGATCCCGAACAGCTCCGCGCAATGCTCGAAGAATGCAACTGGAATAAAGCCGAAGACGGACGACGCCTCGGACTCAGCCGAACCGCCGTCTGGAAATGGATGAAAAAACACCAAATCCCCCTGCAGAAACCCGCCGAGCAATAAATGCAGAGATCTTGATCCCTTATGCTTGAATGGAGCGTTTTGCGGGAAAATAATGGTGGTTCCCGAATGTCGAATATTGAATTCTGAATGTTGAATCTTGAAGTAACGCTGAATTCAAAATTCATTATTCAACATTTAAAAATCGAAATGGTATCATTGAATCTACCTGGAAATCAAGTATTCTGAAATGAAATTCCGCCCCTGCATCGACCTGCATGACGGCTGCGTCAAGCAAATCGTCGGCGGCACCCTCACCGACGATGCGACCGCCGCCCCGCAAACCAATTTTGCCACTCGCCGCCCCCCCGAGGAATTCGCCGCCATGTACCGTCGGGACGACCTGCCGGGAGGACACGTCATCCAACTCGGTCCAGGCAATGCCGACGCCGCGCGCCGTGCCCTCAACGCCTACCCCGGCGGACTCCAGCTGGGAGGCGGAGTCACCGCGAACAACGCCAACGACTGGCTCAAGGCAGGCGCCCAAAAAGTCATCGTCACCTCCCACGTTTTTCGCGACGGGCGCATCGACTGGGAACGCCTCGCGAACCTGCGCGACAGCGTCGGCGCCGACCGTCTGGTCCTGGACCTCAGCTGTCGACGGCGCGGCGATCAATACCTGGTCGTCACCGACCGATGGCAGCGCTGGACCGACTTGCCCGTCTGTCCCGAAACCCTCGACTCCCTGGCCGCCTACTGCAGCGAATTTCTCATCCATGCCGCCGACGTAGAAGGCAAAAGCCAAGGCATCGAGGAACCTCTCGTCCGCATACTCGGTCAATGGCGCGGACGCCCCATGACCTACGCGGGCGGAATTCGCAACCTCGAGGACATCCGCCGCATCCGCGAAGCGGGTGACGGCCAGCTGGACTTTACCGTCGGAAGCGCCCTCGACATCTTCGGCGGCGCCGGCATCCGCTACCGCGACATGGTCAAACTCAACCACACCGGCCGCCTCCCCGAGTGAAATCG
>JBMCIU010000088.1:0-7139 GCA_048616755.1 Verrucomicrobiota bacterium | reverse complement strand
GTGACTGGGCGCGGAGGCCGCGCCCGGTACTAAGTAGAGGGCGGCGCCCCCGACGGCCGGCGGGCCGGGGCGCGGAGGCCGCGCCCGGTACTAAGTAGAGGGCGGCGCCCCCGACGCCCGGCGGGTGACTGGGCGCGGAGGCCGCGCCCGGTACTAAGTAGAGGGCGGCGGCCCCGACGCCCGGCGGGACGGGGCGCGGAGGCCGCGCCCGGTACTAAGTAGAGGGCGGCGCCCCCGACGGCCAGCGGGACTGGGCGCGGAGGCCGCGCCCCGTACTGGACTTTTGCAAGTAAATGGAACTGTCGTCAATGACCGAAGAACATCACGGATCGAGTTGGTACGGTGCGGAGGAGCGTCGACGCCGGGACGGCGGTTCCTGCCATGACGGGCTGCCTGCCTTGGTTTGGGTGGCGGGCGTCGTTGGGCTGACAGCGGTACGGCTGTCGTTGCCTTGGTTGGAGAGCGATCTGATGAACATTCATCAGGCGGCCATGGAATCTCTTGCCGCGGGTCGGAACTGGGGCCGGCAGGCTTTGTTTGCGTCGCTTGAGTTTCCGCCCCTGGCTATGCTGGGGATGTTGGTGGCGGAGTCGGCGGGGACGTGGATTCATGTAACGGGCGGTCATTTATTGGCGGGCCTATGCCAGGCTTGGGCGCTTTTATACCTGGTTCGGATACCGGAGAATCGAGCAGGGCGTCTGTTGGTGACGGCCTTGATTGGCGCGGCGTTTTTTGTGCCCTATCCGGCGGGAGTTCTGGCGCGTCCGGATCCCAACTGGGTGGGGGCGGTTCCTTTGTGTGCATTTTTATTTCATTTGTCTCGGTGGGAGCGGCAAGCGCCGCTGCGAGATATTGTGGTAATGTCCGTTTGTTTGGGATTGCTGGTTTTCTGCGGCATTGCGGGCGTGAGTCTTGCGCTGATTTTGACGGCGGCTGCCTTGGCGGAAGTCGCCACGCATCCTCAATTGACCGCATCGGACCGACATGGGACCATGTGGTTGTTGGGAGCGCCGGTTGTATACTGCCTGGCATTGATGCTGCTTTTCAATTGGCTGGTCATGTCGGATCCGTTTACGCCGCTGCGGATGCTTGTTGGCGGGGAGGCGAACAGTTGGAACGCGGGTGCGTTCGCGGACTCGCTTGTTCGGTTTCCGCTATGGATCGTGCCTTTGGTTCTTGGGTTGTTGGTAGTGGGATGGCGTCGTCGCTTCGGCCTGTCGTCCTGTTTGTTGCTGTCGTTGGCGGTCGTTCCGCTGGTCGGAGCGGCGGTGGACGCGGTCGGCGCGTTCCCGTCCGGTGTGCGGATTTCCTTGACCATGTTGGGTATTGCTGGTGTGTGTGTGGTGATCTTGACGGCACGCGGTCTGCCGCGCTGTCGATATCGTGATGCCGCGATTGGTTTCTGCGTTTTAGCGACGGCTGTGTTAGCGGTTGCGGTTCCCGCGCAGCCCGCCGCAGAGATGGATCGGGCACTTCAGGGTGCGCCAAGGCCTGAAACGGTCATTCGCGCAGTGGACGAGCATTGGCCGGGGTCGCGAATCCGCGTCTATGGCATCCGTGCGCCTGCCGCGTTTCCCGATCCGAATCATCAGAGGTTTGTCCCCTCAGTGGACTTTCACCAGAGTCTTTTGCTTGATCATGCGCAAGCCGAGCAGCTGCATATCCTATTGCCGCCGCCCGAGTGGCGTCAGCCGGCCAAGGGCCCCGGTTCCCTCGCCGAGGTGCGGCTCAGCGGCGCACACTATTTAATGCTCGAACAAACTTGGTCCGGCGGGTGGCAGCTTTGGCGCTGTGTCGTGCCGCCCGAGGGCGAGAGCCATTTGCCAATCGGGGATTGAAAAAGTATTGTGCCGAAGCGTTAACCGTAAAAGGAGGTTTGATTATGTTGAAATTTCAACCACGTTGTCGTCACGCGAGCTTGAAAGCCAGTGTCGGGATTTTCGTTTTGGTGCTGTGCCTGGCCGGATCTTCGTACGTTCGTGCTCGCCAAGCTCCCAAATTAACAAAGGAAGGCATGACTGTCGTCGAAGCATACAACCGAACCGCGTTGAGTCTTTATCCGGACCTGATGGAGGAGGGCGAGGATTTGGTCCTGTCGCCGTTCAGCATCGGCATGGCCATGGCCATGACCCAGGCGGGAGCGCGGGGAGACACGGCCGCGGAAATGGCCCGGGTGCTTCACCTGCCCTCGGACGTTGGTCAAACCACGGAGGGAAATTCGCAACTGATGGAGCGTCTGGCCATGCTCAACAGCCGGGAGGGCGTCGTCCTGAATGTCGCCAATGCGCTCGCGTTGGCCGAACACGGCGATATGATTCACGACAGCTACAAAACCCTGTTGCAGAAACACTACGATGCCGAGTTGTTCAAAGCAGATTCCGTCGATCCCATTAACCGCTGGGTTGCTGAAAAGACTCGCAACATGATCGAACAGCTGATTAACGCGTTTCCGCCCAATGCGGTTTGCGTGATCCTCAATGCCGTCTATTTCAATGGCGCTTGGCAGCATCCGTTTGATGAGGATGCCACCCAGCCTCGGCCCTTTCATCTTTCGCGCGAGAAATCCGAGCCGGTTCCCACCATGGAGCAGACCGAACGACTTCGCTTGGCCAAATTCGACGACATGAATGTGCTGGCTCTGCCGTACGAGCATAGGGATCTGCGGCTGCTGCTGCTCGTGCCGCGCGACATCGAGGGGCTCGCGGCCATTGAGCGAAAGTTGGACCACCGGCTCTATTCGGACGTGGTTGCGAAGATCGCGGATGCGGAGATGCGGCGGGTCCGCCTGCGGTTGCCCAAGTATAAGGTCGAGACGGAAGCCTCCCTTTCTGCGCCGTTCAAGGGACTGGGCATGAAGCGGGCATTTTCGGGCAAGGACGCCGATTTTGCCGGCATGATGGGCAAGGAAGAAGCCCCCGGCATGATCTGGATCCACGATATTCTGCACAAAGCGGTGATCGACGTTTCCGAGACGGGCACCGAAGCGGCGGCGGCCACCGGCGTGATCATGGCCACGCGCGCCGCCCCCAAAAGCGAACCCGTTGAACTCGATGTGGACCGACCGTTTCTGTATCTGCTGACCGACCGACAAACCGACGCCATCCTGTTTATGGGACGCGTCCTGGATCCGCGGTAACAGGGGAGTGTTCGGCCTGATGGGCCGGGGGGCACGGGCGCGGGGGGCCGCGCCCGGTACTGAGCACAAGTCGGCGCCCCGACGGCGTCCCTGGTCCCCCGAGCTTGAACAGTCGGCGCACCCGTTCGATTCGAAACGAGCCGGCCGGCGCTTTCGCCCAAATTGACATGCAAAACGGGACGAAACGGCAACGGACAAATCGAGTGCGTTGGCTCTGGCGAACTCGACGCACCGACCAAAGCCGCCCCGAACCTTTTCAGGATAGGATCTAGCTTTCGGATAATTCGAGGGTTCCGCCGAGCGAACGGGCCAGGTCGGCGAAGTCGGGGAAGGTCACGTTCATAGCTTCGGCTGTGGAGATGGTGGTGGTGCCGTGCTCGGCGGCCATGGCGGCCATAGCGAGGGCCATTACGATGCGGTGATCGGCGTGTCCGTCGACGTTGGCGCCGTGCAGAGCGCTTTGTCGGATGACCATACCGTCCTGCAATTCCCGAATATCGGCGCCCATTTTGCGAAGTTCGCAGGTCATGGCGGCGATGCGGTCGGTTTCCTTGATGCGCGCGTGTTCGACATTGCGAAGGTGTGTTTCACCGGCGGCGAAGCACCCCAGGACAGCCATCATGGGCAGGGCGTCGGGAGTTTCGTTCATGTCGATCTCACATCCCCGCAAATGTCGTGCTCGGGTGTTGATGCCCTTTGTTGTTGGGCGGATATCCGCTCCCATGGTTTCGAGGTAGTCGACGACCTTTTTATCCGGCTGGGGATCGTTCGGATCGAGTCCGTTGCATTCGATGTTGTTGTTGGGCAACGCTCCTGCGCCGAGGAAGAAGGTGGCGCTGGAGAAGTCGGCTGGAATACAGCGGGCAAAGGGGGCGGCTGTTTGTCCGCCGGGAATACGGTAGTGCAGGTATCCGTCTTGTTCGAGGTGAACGCCCACGGCTTTCAACCAGTTCAGGGTGATGTCGAGATACGGTGCTTCGTTGAGGTGAGTGACGCGGATTTCGCTGTCGCGTTCGGCGAAGGGGCAGGCCATGAGCAGGCTGGTAACGTATTGGCTGGTTTTGGCTTCGAGTTTGGTGGTTCCTCCGCGGAGTCCGCCGCGCACGAGGAATGGAGGGCAGTCTTCGCCGCCGGTTGAGCGGATGTCCGCGCCGAGTTCGCGCAGGGAGTGGAGCAGCGGCGCGGCGGGGCGGCGGCGGAGTTGGGCGTCGCCGGTGACATGCAGTTCGCCCCGCTGCACCAGGCTTGCGACTCCCAGCAGGATCCGCATGGATGTTCCCGAGTTGGCCAGGTCCAAATCCGGAGCGGCAACTCGGGGTGTCGCTCCTGCGCCCCGGATGCGCCAGTGCCGCGCGGTGCATGAGATCTCGGCGCCCAAGGCGCGTGCGGCTCGCAGCGCGGCGCGAGTGTCCTCTGAGTTCAGTGGATTGTCGAGGGTTGATTCGCCATCGGCCAGCAGCCCGAGAAAAACCGCGCGGATTGTGTGCGATTTCGACGGAGGGATAGCAATTCGGCCTTGCAGGTGTGATGGATGGATGGTTAGATTCATGGTTGTCATGCCGTCGCATGGGTGATTGACGGCTGAGCTCGGCCCGTCAGCGGAAGCGTTTTTTGCTGCCTGCTCCGCGGCTCTGTTTGACGCGTTTTTGCTTGGGGGTTTCCAGTTGCAGGGCGTACCATTGGTCACCGAGGCCGGCGTTGCTGAATTGTTTGATATTGCCGTTGACCAAGTGATTCCAGTTGGTTTCGATGGTTTCGCTGTCCATTTTGTCGCGTGCGTCATTAAGGACTTTGACGGCTTCGTCGATGCGCTCCTGTTTAACCAGGATCCAAGCGTACAGCGCCCAGATCAGTTCGCCTTTTTCAGCCTTGAATCGTTTTCGCCCTTTTTTGAACAGTTTTTCGACCTTTTTGGTGTCGTTATTTTTGTATGCGCGGGCGATTTTCATAGCCAGGGTGAAGGGATCCATGGCGAAGCTTTTGGCCAGGTACTTGTCGGCTTTTTCGAATTCGCCGATTTGGTAGTGCAGCTGTGCGCGCATGGTGTTGACTTGGCGTTCGGCGAGCAGGTTCCACTTATAGAGCGGTTTGATTTCGTCCAGTTTGTCGAGAGCGCGCCGGATGCCCGCCTCCTGCTTCTTTTCGATTTGTTTTTGTAGTCCTTTGGTTGCGCCGCCCATGCGGTTCTGCATCTGGTTGAGTTGTTTGCGCAGGGCTTCCTGATCGTTCTGAATTTCCTGCTGAACGGCCTGGAAGGCTTTTTCCAGGCGTTTTCGGTTCCACAGGTTGATCAGGATTGTGGGGATGATGAAGCCGAGCGCCCCCAGGAAAGTGGCCCAGCCGGCGGACTGAAGTAGAAATTGGCCTGCAAGCCAGCCGGCCAGGCCGGCGAGGACGGCAATGAGGATCGTGAGCATGGGTAGGTCTCCTTTCGCGAATTCAAATGGTTGTCAAACCAGTACTATAGCCCGCGAAAGCGCCGAATCCGGTCGTTATGAATAGTCGATGGCAGGATTACTGGTCGAGGGTGAGGGTGCCGAATCGGCCGACGCCGTGGTGCAGGCGCTGTCCCTTCACCCAGGATCGAGGCATCATGGCGCCGGTGTTGTAATCTCTTCCCGTTGTTGCCCACTCGCTGCGTTCGTCGGTTGCGGCATGAGTTCGAGTGATTTGCACGCCCATGGATTGGTCGTCGCGGGGCGGGAATTGGATGTCGAGCGTACTCCAAGGGATGGTCAGCTCGACGTTCCAGCCGGCGTCGCTTTTGCTCACGGCGCTCTTGAAGTCCAGGTCCGCATCAAGGTTGAAGTTTCGGTAGTAGGGCAGCAGGCCTTGGTGGAGCAGCCGTCCTTCGGCCTGCCAGTCGTTGAATCCTTTGCCGTCGGCCACCGTTCCGGCGGGATTGATCACTATTCGGATATAATTTCGCTTGTCGTGATTGGCGTCCAGCAGCAGTTGGACGTTGTCGTCGGTCCAAATCGACTCGTCATCGCGTTTTTTGGCTTCGGCGCGGAGCTGGTCCATTGGTTGCGGGCATTCCAGGGCGACATGCAGGCCGTGTTCATTCCAGGTGAAGTTTGCGCGGGTTTGGGGATCGGCCGGCCGATAGGTGTGGAAGACCTCGAGTCCTTCGATGGGGTCGGCAGCTTCCCATTGTTCGCTTTTCCGCATTTTGCCGTCGATTTCGGGGGAGCTGTTGATTTTTGTCGCCCTGACTGTTCGCTGTTTGCGCTGCGGGGTGTCGACCTCCCAGTCGTCAGTGCGGAACGGGGTTGCCGGCAGGCCGGCGGAATTGTAGAGGTTGAAGAGCGTGTCTGCGTGCATCGCATAGCGAACCGCTGCGGGGTTGGCAATATCCGCATTGCGGCAGACCACGGTGTTTTTGCCGGTAATCCGTGCGTCCGCCCGGACGAAGTATCGGTCGGATTCCGCAATCAGAAAGCCCTCCAATTTGTCTTTTGATACGGGAGTATGTTTAACCTCGCGCATTTCCAGGCCTTTGTAGGCGTGCTTGAACTCGATTTCGACGGTTTCGTCCTTTATGGTCATGGTTGTCATTGCCGGGTTGGAGCCCGCGACATCCTCGTCCAGGATGCGCTCTCGGACCAATAGAGACAGGCGTTCGCCGATGGGAGCTTTCCGTTTGGGGTGGATATCGCCGGGCGTGCCGAGGTCGGCAGTCACCACGGTATGTACGGCGGGTCGGTCCTTTTGGATGTTCCATTGCGCTTCCATCACGATGTCCCAAGGGGTGATTTCGCCGGGTTTTTCGGGGCGTTCCTCGGCGGGATAGTGGGGCAACTGCACGATCAGAAAGGGCAGAGAATCATCCTTCCAATGAGAGCGCCAGTCGTCCACGAGCATCTGCAGTTCCTCGCGGTATCGCTGCGCAATATCGAATCCCCAAGCGTTGGATTCGCCTTGGTACCAGCTGCAGCCGCGAACGGTGTAGGGGGCAATTTCCGCCATGCGGCTGAGTTCGAAATTGATGGACGGCTTTTGG